>JBHLLM010000495.1:0-2502 GCA_048885575.1 Candidatus Hermodarchaeota archaeon | reverse complement strand
TATTTTAACACTAATAGAATGATGAATGAATATGCAAAAAAAGCGTATAAACTAGTAAAACAGAAGCCTTGGAAATTTATAGGTGAATCTCTGTTTTAATAACTCTCAAAAATTTAGTGAGGATTTACTACCCAATACAATTAAATAACTTAAAAGGCTTGATTTTGATATAATCTTCTGTATTATTTTGTTTTAAATATTGTTCAAAGGTTTGAGTAAGTATATCCTCCAAAGTATCTACTCCAGATATCAAACCTTCCATGTCTTTAGCTAATAAGAGTATGTAATTAGGTGTAGACTCAAGATAAAAGCAACCCGGTTTGATTTTGGTATCCTTGTAGGGAGTTATTATTTGATTGGCATTTTTAATAACGTGATTGGTTGTAAATATTACTAATAGAAAATTTTCGGAATATTCTTCTTTCAGATAGGAATCCCTTATTCCAGTGGCGAGAAGCGAGATTTGAGTATACTTTTTGAAAAGTAGCTGTAATCGAGTTAATTCTTTCCTGAATTTGATCTTGTTGTGAAAAAAGCTAAAATTCTTGTCCAATTTTAAAGGCTCATCTTCTATATATGTAATCTCTTTCGGTTTTGTACGGAATTCATAATCTTTGATATTTTTTGACATTTTTTTCCTATTACTCACATCTAATGAATTAAAAATTGTTTGAAATTTAAAGTCTAAATAAGATAAATTGAATAAAAAATTCTTGTTTATAGAATGTAAAAAATATAAATAATAAACTTTTTATGCAAAATGAAATTAGGAACGCTTCTTTTAGCAAATAATTTGGTACTAGCACCTATGTTGCAAGTGTCTACGGCGCCATTTAGGCGATTTTGTAGAAGCTTTGGAGAGATAGGTTTAGTAAGCGTTCCAATGCTTTATACTAAAAGAATAGAAAAGAGTCCCAGATCGGTTTTAATGGACCTGCATAAAATTGAGGATGAAAAACCATTAAGTGTTCAATTAATAGGATCAGATCTAAATGCGTTAAGGAGTTCAATAGAGTTTCTTGAAAGTTATAAATTCGCTGTATTAGATATAAACGCTGGCTGTCCTTCTAAGAGGGCAATAAAAGCGCAAGAAGGTGGGTATTTACTTAAAGATTTAAAAAAACTAAAAAAGTTAATCGAGGTTGCTGTAAAGTACTCGACGAGACCAGTTTCGTTAAAGATTAGAATAGGATTCAATAGTTCAAAAGATATCGATGAACTAATAAATATTATAAATAATTCGAGCATTGAATTTGTAACTGTTCATGGGAGGACAGTAAGAGATCGCTTTTTTGATTCTACACTTAACTTAGATGCAATAAAAAAGATAAAATCCTTATTAAATGTCCCCGTAGTTGGAAATGGTAATATAATCAACCCAAAAATAGCTCAAGAGTTCTTAGAATTTACAAATGTTGATGCGCTTATGATTGGAAGAGCATCGATGGGGAATCCTGAGATTTTTAACCAGATTAATCAATATCTAAATGAGGGAGTAGAACAAATTAGTGAAAAAAATTTAAAGAAAATGAAAAAACATATTAAATTATATGAACGCTGTGTCAACGAATATTTAAATGATAATTTTGAGATTCCTTATTCTTTTGAAAAATATAAGTTTATGGAGTTAAGAAGAAATTTAATATGGTTAAGCAAAAGTATCCAAGGCTCAACCGATCTTAGAATAAAGATATCTAAAACAAAAAATTTAGAGGAATTAGATCAACTAATTAATTGTTTGAATTAACCGATCATAAGCATAATGATAAAGATTATAAGATACACAAACATAACTATTCCATCAACAACCATAATTAGATTGACAATTTGTATGATTATTCCATCAGGTGTGGAAGTTAATTGTTCAATAGACCAAAATAAATGACCTGCGAGTCCAGAAATTATTAAGAAGACAATAAAACAGATGACTTCAATCATTCCGAAAATAAAAACTTTGAAGAGGGTATCTTTTTTTTTCTCATCAAGCTTCATTATTTCATCCTATTTAGTCTTTTAAATACTATTTAAGGCTAATTATTGTCAACCTTTATATTTTTTTAATAATTCTTCTGGTGTAAAAACTCCATCTTCTGTAATAACGCCAGATACTAATCTAAATGGCGTAATATCGAAGGCATAATTTAAGCATTCAACACCATTAGGGACAATTTGCACCTTTCCAAGTACATTCCCTACCTCATCACTATCTCTTTGCTCTATAGTAACATTTTCGATTGTTTCCTGAAGAGATAAGGTAGATGTTGGAGCAGCAACATAGAATGGAATTTTATTGTCAAAAGCAGCTAAAGCAACTAAATAGGTTCCAATTTTATTAAAAACCGCATCTGAAGTAACTCGATCTGTACCAACTATTACTTTATCTACTTTTCCAAGTCTCATCAAGAGCCCTGAAGAAGTATCTGATATAACTTTTACAGGAATGTTATCATATTGAAGTTCGAAGGCTGTTAACCTTGCCCCTTGTAATCTTGGCCTCGTTTC
>JBHLLM010000494.1:0-2517 GCA_048885575.1 Candidatus Hermodarchaeota archaeon | reverse complement strand
GTTAATTGCGAAAGGGGCTGGATTTAAGTCTATCACCTTAATTTTTAACAAGGACGCCATTATGCCAAAACTTAGAAACCAAAAACCCGGTTGTCAGTATGTTCTTATTAAAACAGATCCAGGAAATGCAAAAGTTGGCATAATCCCTTTAGAACCTATAAAAATTAAGGAGAGGTTTATGCAATCATTAGTCAAGGAACCTTAGATGAAATTGTGATCAGATTCTTTATTATAATCGTTCTTCTAAATTAATTATATTATTTTTATAATTTTAATTTATGTAAAGATGATTCACATCAATTTCGAGGAATTTTGAAGTTAATTATTCAATTTGGGGAGCAGTCAAGTTTCAGATTTCTGAAATCTAATTATTAGCAAATTCTATTTAACAGATAATAACCTTTTTATTTTGAGATTGAGGAATATTCCTTATATCTAATGGTACTAAATTATGAAGCGTAATCAGAAGATAATTATGATAGTTTTAATAGGAATAATCATTGCTACAGCATCTATTGCTACTCCATTTATATACATATTCTTTTACAGCATTAAATTAAATCCACAAATTAATTTTATACCCAGTTATTTAAAATCCTTTCCAAACCACACAGCTTGGTTATTAGCGGAAGTTTTTCCAGGTCAAGCAGAATTTACCGATAATTATTCAATAATGATTGAGCCAAATGAATCAATTTATGTCGATTATAAAGTTTGGGACAACCAAAATGATAATAAAGTCATAGAATTATTCGTTAAACCAAATTCTACGCATTTGAATCACGATATTGAAATAGAACTGAAGTTCATAGATAATGAAATTAATTTAGAAAGTTTTGCTACTATAGAAGTCATTGATTGGGCACCAAAAAATATCACAGAAGTTGAAATAATGAGAGATACTTTCGTTTCTTATTTGTCGTCAAATAAGAGCTCGTTTGGAATCAATGAAAGTATTTTATGGGACGGTTTTGATAACGCCCCTCAAATTTTGATAGTGGAACATTATTTATTTAGATCAGAATTTTGGGAATTAGCTCTTTCTAGACATATTACTATTGCCCCTCATGACTGGGTGAAGGTATATATCAGACCTAGAAGTCAGATTAATCCTGTCTGGTCTGGAATCATCGAATCGTGGAGCAGTAGTAATTATAGTGTAATTGAACTTGATCCTCCATCCTCTATTTTCCGATAAATTATATAGAATATATAGGTAGAGTTTTTGTTTTTATTATTGCTTTGTATAATATATAGAGAAAATACTTTTTTAATAATATATTAGTAAATATATCATATATATATATAAAAAACGAACGAGGAAGATTTGTCATGTCATTCAATATTGAAGCTAGAAAGGTACAAAAAACCGGAGGATCTTCATTTATTATTAGTTTACCAAAAGAATGGATTATTAAACATGAAATCAAAGCTAAAGATACCGTTGGTGTCCTTTCACAACCAGATGGAAATCTTTTGATTACTCCATACATGAGTACAGAAAAATATTTAAAAGAAAAGAAATTTGATGTCGACGAAATTCAGGATTCTGATTTTTTATTCAGATTACTAATAGGAGCTTATATCATGGGGTATAATATTATTGAAGTGAGATCGAGTAAAAAATTCGAGTCAGTTATCAGAGAGACTATAAGAAATTTCAGTAAGATTACGATCGGCACGGAAATTATGGAAGAATCAGATAACACCATTAAAATTAAAGACTTACTCGATCCTAAAGAAATGCCATTTGAGAAGACCATAAAAAGAATGTATATTTTAGCAAACAGCATGCATGAGGACGCATTGAAAGCCCTTGAGAAGGGAGATAAAAGTCTTGCAGAAAATGTAATTGAGATCGACGACGAAATTGATAGATTAAATTGGTTAATAGAACGTCAAGCCCATATTGTATTACGAGATATTATTCTTTGCCAAAAGCTAGATATTACACTAGAGGATGCTAGTAATTACAAATTTATCAGTAGGTTTTTAGAACGAATTGCAGATCACGCTGTGAAGATTGCTAGAAACGTTATTTTAATAGATTATCAAAGAATCGATAAGAATTTATACGAAAACATAATGGAAGCTAGTAAAATTTCTCTTGAATTGTTAAACAAGAGCTTAGATGCATGGCTTCAAAAAGATTTAAATTTTGCAAACGAGAATATTGAATCCTTAAAAAAATTAACAAATGCATGTAATGCCATTAAAATTAACCCAAATTCTGAATTTCTCGTCGAGATTGGTTTTATAATCGAAAGCATAAGGAGAACAGGTGAATATTCTTCAGATATTTCAGAAATTATTATAAATAATCTAATTTAGAAGTATTCAAGTTTCAAGATTAAAATTTCTTTTAGTGCTAATTAGGGTTGTAGTAGCATCGATCCATTTTTTTAAATCAGCATCACTGCGACAGAATGACACAATATTATCCAAATCTTCAAGATTTTTAAATGCGCATTCTATAATCAAATCCCATCCCCCGTAAGTAGGTGATGAGTATGTAAT
>JBHLLM010000493.1:0-2521 GCA_048885575.1 Candidatus Hermodarchaeota archaeon | reverse complement strand
TTATTTGGAACGCATAAAAGATGTCCAGGGTTGAAAGGATAAATATTTAACACTACAAAACAGATATTATCCTCATATATTTTAAAGGAGACTACTTTCTCGTCATTTTTTTTAATTGAACATAAAATACAATCAACATCAGGTCTTGATTTACCTTGAACATAATCGAGTTTTCCAAATGCTTGCAACCATTTGTCGAAAATTAACTTTCACCTAATAGAGTTCTATAATTAGGAATATAAAGAAAAATCTGAAGTAAATTCGTTTGATTTACTAATATCTTCTGGCTTTATCTTTCCTGAACAATATTCGTTAAGAATCATATTAGAATAAGCGGAACATGTGAAAACTTTTCTAATGCTTCTATAAAAGGAATTCTTTGAAATGGTACCGTCTCTTTTTAGAAATATCCTATCACTTATCTCATATCTAAAGTTCTGAGTATCGATTCTGAAAAAAACATCTTTTGCGAGGAAAAATTTTCTAATGTCCATAAAAAAGTAAATTTTTCCATTTTCTTCTAAAGCATTTAATGCATCTACCTGTGGAGGAGATATTTGGATTGGGTTAGAAATGATGATTAAATCCTTATTTGTTGGTTTTATTACCACCATTTTTTGCGCGATGGGACCGGGTGGAAAAATGAATTGAAAACCAAATTCAAGTTTTTTATCATCAGAAGGAATTTTGTTTCTAAGGAGTCCTTCATCTAACAAATACTCTTGGATTAAAAGCTTTATATTACTCTCGCTATCTGTCATTATGAATTTTAATCTTTTATTTGATATAAACTATTTTTTTATAATATAGATGGATTTTGTTATAATTTACTAAAATTTAACAAAGTTGCTTCTGAAGAGAAGTATGATCGCATAAAAGGTTAATATTTGCCCTTAGGTCTTGGTTGGGGCTTTATCCCCGCGTTCTTTAATTTTTCAATGTTCCTTAATAATTCTTCTGAAGACGAACAGAAAGTAACTTTTAGAGATTCATAATCTATGAATAATGTTCCTACAATCCCTAATCCCATTAAATGATTATCTTTATCTATAAAAGTATGATCTATATTCATCTTGATCGATTTTTTGCCATCTTCAAGTTCAACCAATTTAGGTTCGCAAGCAGTGTAGCCCGTTCCTCTATTCGTTAATAAATAATTCATTAAAGCAAAATCTAACTCATCGTTAATCTCCCCTTTATCTTGAAGGACTTTTACTACAACAGGAGCGTTTAATGATGGCATTTTTATTTAATAACTCAAATTGGAAAAAATGAAAAAAATTGGTGATATAACGCTAAGTTCGTTTATCAATTTGTACTCTATCAACGCTATGTAAAGCACAATTCATGCTTTCTAATTTTTCTTTAATAGCTTCAAGTGATAATTCATCTGTACCCTTGATTGTTATAAATATCGATGTAGTTTTTTGATCTATTTCGTCAGTTTTAATTTGGACAAAAAAAACGCCGGGAATTTCCTCTAATGCTTGTGCAACTCCATAGTTTGAAGGAATATGTGGTTTTAAGACATCTAAGTCAAATTCGATTCGACCCATTATTTAAATTTAAACCTTTTTTGAATTTTTAATTGTTTAATATAGTATAAAATTATTTCAATAATAGATTAAATTGTATTTATAATTTATTTTTATGTTATAATAAAAATTCTTCAAGAGTTTTTATTAATTCATTTGGTATTTCGTTTATTTCAATAATCTTATCTGCCTCTTTGAAGCTTTCTCTTCTAATGAAGGTAGGAATTTTGGTCTTTAATGCGATAGATCTAGAATTTGTTAATTTTGCTGCTTCAATATCTCGTCCTGTATCACCAATAACAACAATTTCGTCTAAATTTACTCCTAATTTTCGACATAGGTATTTTAAATGATCGGGATGAGGCTTAAGGTTGTTTATATCATCACGACCAGCAACCTCATCAAAATAATGATTAATTCCAGCAGTTTCTAATGAAGTTCTAGCATTTCTGTGAGTATTGTATGTAAAAACAGCTTGTTTTAATTTTTTTTTTTTTTTGCGAATTCTAAAACTTCTATTATTCCATCTGTTAGAGTTGCCTTAATTGCAGCTTCATATTCGATTAGAATTACTGCTTTATTCACTTCTTTAATGATTTCTTTAATCTTTTCATCAGAAAATCCGAGTTTGATAAAGATTTCTTTCGAAATTCTAACAATTTCTAAAAGAGGTATTTTACTAGATACAGCTTCTTTATAGATTCCATAACTTCTTAGAACTTTAATGGCTTTTCTTCGAGCTTTAATGGAATTAATTTTGAAATTGATTAAAGTCCCATCTAAGTCCCATATAATTGCTTTTATAGGCTTTTTTTTCATCTAATAAACCAAATCAAAATATGTTGGTCCTTTGGGTGTGAGAACAGATTTTTTTAATTTCACCTGATCTACGGAAAAAGGTCCAAACTCTAAATTTTTATTTTCATTAATTAAGTTTTTTAAAGCACTAAAAGTTTGATAATTTATTTTGTCTTTTTTCAGTCTTC
>JBHLLM010000492.1:0-2522 GCA_048885575.1 Candidatus Hermodarchaeota archaeon | reverse complement strand
TATCCGAAATGATGTTGCAGCAGACTCAAACAAATAGGGTATCTGAAAAATTCCAAAAGTTCATCCAAGAGTTTCCTGATTTCCAATCTTTGGCAAAAGCACCCTTGAATAATGTGTTAAAAGTGTGGCAAGGCTTAGGATATAACCGTAGAGCTGTGGCGCTAAAAAAAATAGCCGATAAGGTAGTGAACGAATTAGATGGAATATTGCCTGCTGATGTTGAGATTTTAAAATCATTTCCTCAGATAGGTCACAATACAGCTTCATCAATAGTAGCTTTTGCTTTCAATATTCCCACCTTTTTTATTGAGGTGAATATCAGGCGAGTTTATATTTATTTCTTTTTTCCAGGCAAATCCTCAATAGCGGATCAAAATATAATGCCAATTGTAAGAAAAACTTTAGACCACTCTAATGTGCGAAAATGGTACTACGCTCTTATGGATTACGGAGTTATGCTAAAAAAAACTCACCCTGAGTTGAATAAGAGGAGCGCCCATTACCGAAAACAATCAAAATTTAAAGGATCAAATAGAGAAATTAGAGGTAAAATTTTAAAACTCCTCATCGCCAGCAGTAATTTAACTGAAGCTGAAATTTTGAGGGAATTAGAAATCTCCCCTAAAAAATTAAAAGAAAATTTGAGTCTTTTAATCAAAGAAGGATTTATTAAACAAGAGAATAATAGATTTTCAATTTCATAATTTCTTCAATTTAAAATAGCGGTTTACATTTTTTGCGATTCTTTCCTGTTTTTTCCAATCTCCAAAAGCCAAACCTTTTGAGTTTAATTCTGAGATAACCTTTCTAGTTTTTTCGTTAATTTCTTTCACTTTTTCATTTGCAAATACTGTAAGTGGTAAGGGAATGAAGGCGTGTGTATGAATTTTTGCTCCCATATCTGACAACTCCTTCATAAAATTTATTGTAAGATTTATATCTTCATCTGTTTCATTAGGTAAGCTAAAGATGAAATCTACATATGCGATAAGTCCAGAATTTATTGTTAATTTAACCGCCTTATAAACATCATCAACGGAATGACCTCTATTACACGAATTCAATATCCTTTGACTACCCGATTGAGCGCCAATTACGATGTTGTCATTAGCAGCGTACTTTAAAACCAATTCTAATGTTTCTTCAGTTACATGCTCAGGTCTAACTTCAGAGGGAAAAGATCCAAAAAATATCCTCCCTTCTGGTTCGATAATCTCTTTAACATTAATTAATAACTGTTCTAACATGGGAAGATTAAGTGTTTTTCCATCATGGGAACCATAAGAAAAAGCATTAGGAGTTATAAACCTAATATCAGTTTTTTCATATTCCTTCATAATCCTAATAGCATCACATATTGACTTGATACTTCTGTGTCTTGGAATTGTTCCTAAAATATAAGGTGTTTGACAAAAATAGCACACATAAGGACAGCCTCTAGTTATTTCAATAGCTCCGTATTTAATGTACTTACTTGGTAAAGGAGGATATTTATCTAAATCGATCCATTTTCTCTTTTTAGTTAAAATTAGTTTACCATCACTGTCTAAGAAAGCAATTCCTTTAACCTCATTATAGTTTTTATTATTCTTAATATTGTCAAGAATTTCTATTAGAGTTTCTTCACCCTCTCCCCTTACAACTAAATCAAAACCCATTTTAAGAGTTCCTTCTGGATCTCCAGTTGGGTGTGGACCCCCTGCAATAAATAATACTTTTTTCATATATTTGTCTCGCAAGGATTTTATTAACTCACTAATCGCCCATAATTGAGTAGTAAAAAAGGAAATACCTAATACTATTGTTTCGTGTTTAGCGCAAATTTTTTCTAGTTCGTTATAAAGATTCTTATAGCCACGAATAAAGTATAATTCGATGTTATCTAACTTGGGTTGCGTTTCTATAGCAGCTATTAAAGCATTAAAGCTGTAGATATTTTTTTTCTGATAAAAAACTACAAATGCAACTTTTTTTCGCAAACACATAATAATAATTTGTTATATTAAAATTATAGAATCTATACTAAATTAAAATTATAATTCAAAAATAAACTAATAAAAATAAAAATTGAGAATAATATGCTTTTTGAAGATTTATTTGCTACTGATCCCTCTATGGTGGGTATTGCTTGGTTTGATTTTTATTCGATAGGGCACTTCTGTTTTGGAATTGGGGTATTCCTTTTTTTTAGCTTATTTTATACGATACCAAAACACAAAGGAAAAATACCTATATTTTCACTACTCTTTGTTTTTATCCTAACATTGGGTATTTTGATTTTATGGGAGGTTTTAGAAAATTTGGTATTCGTCGATCTTGGTTGGAAATTCGAAGGGCAGCAAGACAGCCCACAAAACATTACAACCGATCTGATAATAGGTAGTCTCGGTGGAATTGTATCTTGGATCTTCTGTTACGAAATTTTTGTTAAAGATAAGAATATTTGGGCTTACTATATTTTTGGTATCATAGGATTTACCCTATGGATTGTTGTTTTTATGATCCTTCGCGCTTTTACAATA
>JBHLLM010000491.1:0-2531 GCA_048885575.1 Candidatus Hermodarchaeota archaeon | reverse complement strand
GGAGGTTCAAAATTTTTTAATTCTACTCTTAAATCCATATCAAGGAAATCTCTACAAATTATTATTGCTATTCGTCCAAATTCTGTATTACAAATAGTAGTTTGTCTAGGGAACTTGTCAATCTTTATTGCTTCCTCAAATTTCTTTCCTTCAAAATGCATACGCGCGGGGATATGTTTTTCTTGTTCCCAAACAATTCCCTCAGGCCCAATTACCATACTGATATTCTGATTAGTTTCAAGATTGTGGAAAGACCCAGGAACGATATACATATTATATAATTTAGCGAAATTAGAGATCTCCTCTAAGAATTGACCATAGTTAAGATCTATCGTCATTTCTGGGAATAAAAGAATATTTACTTCGTTCTCATGGGCTTTATTAATCATTTTTTTAACTGTATTAAGAACTGGTGTGATTTTTTCCTCTTTTAGCCCTAATAACCTTGAAGTTTTTTCCTCATAGAATTCTTCTATTAAATCTCCTGTTTCCGATATCCCAATTTGGGCAATAGCAACTCTTACTTCTCTTTTTTGAATTTTAGGATATTCTCTTAATAAGTCTTTATATATTAGTTTATATTTCTTTTTTCCTTTAGTCTTTTCTTGATCTTTTTTTTGAGGAACTCTTGGTGATAAAGCATCAATTGTATTTGAGGAAATAGATGGTTCACTGATCGTGTTCAGTGCCGTAATTAATATTTTTTCTTCTTTCTCTATTAATAATAAGCGATCTAATACTTCTCTTTCCTTTTCTTTATACCCTGCTTTTCCAAAAATTTCTGCGGCAGATTTCATTAATTCTAATCCAAGTTCTAGAAACTTTTTCTTCTCATCTAATTTCAATTCTTCATCTGCTCTAATTATATACCACGTACCATCAAGATATGTTGTTGTGGCTAGAGCCCAATCTGCTTCGCCTTCAAAACAACCTTTTCGATAAAAATTTGCGGCCTTTCTGAGCATTATTTTAATTTTAGGATATATTTCTGCTTTTTCTTTTGGATTATCTGATTTATCAAATCTACTTCCTAATTCTAAAGCTTGGCAAAATGCAGCATTTCCTAAAGCTAAAGATTTTAAATTTGTGTCACTAAAATGTTCACTTGCATTATTAAATAACTCAATTGCTTCTATATACTTATCTGGATTTTCATGCTCTTCAGCAAATTCCATACATTCCCAAGCTTTACAAAGATAATATAATGCATTAAGTTCTTCTCTATCTTGGTCAATCATTACATGCGAACATAGATCTTTGAACTGAGATGCTGCATATGAAAATTTTTCGGCAGCCATAATTCGAGCTCCTTCTTTTTCTAGGGATCTTGCTTCTTCTATACAATTCCAGACTTCTGAATAATCTATTTTTACCTTAACTGGCTCAGGGAGTTGCTCAACCTCAGTTGTGGTTTCTGTCGCAATGAAATGCATCATCTCCTGTTTTTCTAAGATTGATATTTTCAACATTTCTTTTAAAATAAAAATAATTTCTTCTTTAGCCTCCTTTTTATTAGCAGAAAAACCATATGTCTTTATATCAAACAAATCCTCTATTGAATCTGGACTAAAAGCAAAATCCGTTAAATCTTGAAAGTTAGCGATGACGAAAAATTTAGCTTTATGAACAATAGGTTTTAACAACGAAAAAAGTTTTTGAGTTCTCCCTAAATTAGAAGCTCCTGAATTTGTAACAATTAATATAATATCTGTTGAATTTAAAACTGTTTTATATAAGCTTAAGTTATCCACTAACTCATTTAAATCAATTTCTCGTATAAGACATTGTCTTATATCCTTCATATCAATAAAGTCAATAGATTTTTGTATCGTTTCAGTTAGATCATCATCCAATTGAATAATTGTCTCTCCAGGAAATAAATCCATTATAGTAGTTTTTCCAACTCCTTTCTCTCCCGTTAACAAAATTTTAGGAGGAATGAAGATATTTTCCTCTATAAAATCATTAAAATTTTTAAAAATACTTACGTTTCCAGTCCAATTTTCTAAATAAGGCTTGTAAGTTTCAATGAATTCCTTTTTCATCACTTCTAATTTAAGTCTAGCTTCTTCTTCCAAATCATCTTTATCTATGACAATAACAAAAATACAGTTATATTCTATAGAATATGAATAAACAAAATTAAAATTTCGAAAGATAAGGGCTTTAATTTCACCTCCCTTAATCTCTCTAGCAAAATTACTAATAGCCGTGAGAAATCCACTTATGATCCCTTCGTCAATATCAATTTGTTCAAAAAAATTCTTGGAATAACATAAGATGCCGCCGGGACCAATGATAAAAATTTTTAATATCAAATGTGATCTTAAGATTTACTTAGTTGTAAATAATTTAATAATAGATAATATAATTAATTAAAATATTCTAGAAAATAAATTTGAAAATAACTGAGAATGACCATGAATCATGAATGAAAACCATAAGAATACAACGTCTAATAATTCTCATCCAAAAATAATTGATTCAGAAGAAAAAGAAATTTCACAACAAAGACCTCCAAACGAGAGAAT
>JBHLLM010000490.1:0-2535 GCA_048885575.1 Candidatus Hermodarchaeota archaeon | reverse complement strand
TTTTTGGAAGAATTATAGATTTTTTTTGCCGTTTTTATGTATTTTGTGAGAAATGGTAACCCATTGAATTTATTTTCTAGGAAATTTATTATCTCATAAAATTCTAATTTTCTATGAAGATTTCCGTTTCTAAGTAAAGAAAAAATAAAAAAAGTAAAGTTTTTTCGAAGAATTTTAAAATCTGTAGAAAAATTATAAGTTCTCCTAAACATATTTGATTCGTTCATAAAATACAGCGTATTTTTTCTTATTTTTTCTTCTATAGGCAATCTTTCTACATGTTTTATTATATTATGAACAGAGGTTAAATAATAGTTTTTATCAAAATATTTACATATGAAGAATCCGAATTTGAACACAGCCTTAGTAAATTCTCTTTCAGAAACCAAAGATTTCCTATAAGATTTACTTTCTTTCAAACTTTTATCTAGATGATAAAGACATCTCGCAAAAATATCATCATAATCATACTTAAGGTCAGAAATCTTAGGAAGATGATTTCTTATATCTTTACCATATAAGAGTTGAGAGTTCTCTTGGCATTTCAAGTCTAAAAGGCTCCACTCGTAGTTAGCAAACGACTCGTGGGCAAAAACTTCTTTTTCTTTTAATCCTCTTAATGTGTTGTACCCTAGCCAAACATTATAGTTTTCGATATTTCTAGTTTCGTATCGAACTTCTGTCCATTCGAGTTTAGGAATTTTCTCGAGGGAAGAAACTATGACAAGAACATCAATATCATTTATTTTCCAATCAGTTGGAAGTGCTTTATCAAAATAACTTCCAATACCATACACACTGATAACAATCTCTTTAAAATAATCTTCTAAATAGCCAATAATCTTCGAAATTATAGGATCTTTTGTTTTAATATTGTTCATTACTTATTGCTTAAATTAAAATTCGAAGTTATGTTCTATTTATAATATTATTATTTTGATATTTATTATTAGAGAAATAATCTAGCGAGTAAAAATGCATTTTTTAAGAGAATTAATTGAAACTCCTATTTTAGACGATCCTGCAAAAAAACACATGTCTGTTCATAGACATTTTTATAGATATTCTAAAGGAGATTTTATTGGTCCCGCGCTAAAAATCTCTAAGACTAGTGGAAAAATTAGCCTCAAAGGAACACATGAATATGAAGATTTAATCTTGGAGCTTGTTGTGAGATCCTTATCGAATTCCCAACTGGATTTTGAGATTAAAGGAAGATTAATAACAGGAAGCGATCTAAAAGAAACACTATCAAATTTAGGTCTAAGCTGGGATTTGAAAAGATCAACAGGTCAAACTAAAAATTATAAGTCTGAGATCGTTGATCATATCAATAAGAGCTTGCTACTCAAAGCATTAGAAATACTTAGAGAACATAGCTATTTATTATTATCTTTCGTTATTAATCCAAGTTGTAAAGTTTCCACCAAAAAAAATATTCCCCAACCATCTAAAAAGAAAGTTGAAGAAGACGATGTGAATAAAAGAATTCAATTTTGTACTGGTATACTAAGTAATACAAGTGCGAATCTTGATATGGTTTTAGATTTAGCTGCTTCTGACTTTAAATCTGGGATTCCTAAAAATTGGAAGTCTCTGACTATATTTAACAATTACAAAATAACTGAGATTGAACTTCCTACGAATACCAAGGACTCCCGTCTATTAAGGATCATGGCTATACGAAAAGGAAAAATGTTTCGATCAATTGATATTGATGGGGAATTTATAGAAAAACAATACTCAATTGTAGTATAAAATTCACAATTCGAATTCTAATAATTTGAAATTCAAAAAATTTAATTTTAATGAAAGCTTTATTTGAAAAACGAGTTAAAAAGAACAAAAATTATGAAGGAATTAAACCCCCTACTAAGATCTTTTTTGTACGTAATAGGCGGCGACATAGCTATAGAAGTCGGAATTGAATTATTAAATTCAGAAGAAGAAGATATTACTGATGAGGGTATTACTGAAAATATTAAAGAACGTCTTAAACTTGAAAATCCAGATATAAGTTTTGAAGATAATGACGGAGAATTTTTAAAATTGAACACAGTACGAAAAACCTTATATAGGTTATATAGTGGAAAATTAGCTCAATTCAGGAGAATTCGTGATAAATCTACAGGCTGGTTTATATATTATTGGTGGCATGAATTTGACTTGTTTGAAGAAATTTTAATGGAAAAAAGGAGAATAATGGAGAGTAAGTTAAGAGAAAGGTTAAAATTTGAAGAAGATAACTACTTCTTTGTTTGTAGAGATTGTCAAGAGGCGAATAACAAATTCAATTTTGATCGAGCTTTTGAATTGAATTTCAGATGTCCGGATTGCGGAGGTCCTTTAGAAGCTCAAGATAATAAGGAATTAATTCATTTTTTAAAAGAAAAAATTGTTCTTATTGAAAATTTAGATTTATCTCTTAAATCTGTAATGTAATTAGTTCTTTTGTTTTTTTTTTAGAGATTTTTTCTAATAATATAATAGAACATCTATTTTTATAAATTCCTAGTATCTGATTTTAATCATTTC
>JBHLLM010000489.1:0-2541 GCA_048885575.1 Candidatus Hermodarchaeota archaeon | reverse complement strand
TTTTTATTGTTATAAATTCTAATATTTAACTCATTTTTATTAGTTGTTTAATTCAAGTTATTTTTTTTCAAGTATCCCTTACCAATGTAGGGACCATTTTCTATTTCGAAAAGGTTTCCATCAATTTGAGCAGTCATATTTATCTCATCAGGAAAAAAAGATACATTGACTTTTTGAATTATTTTATAAAGCAAAGGTGCTCCTTGAGAACCGTTAAACCAAGAACCAGAATCTAATTTTGATACATATAGATCTGGATTTTGAGGATTGATATCATTAAAATACCAATAATATTTCGATTTCGGACTATTTCCTATAGAAGATCCATCAATTATTAAAAAGTAATTCCCTTTTTTAAGAAAAATGGGATTTGAGAAATTTAATGTATGCCAAGAGGGAGTAACAGAATAAGGGATATTTAACATACTAGACCCATATAATGTGGCATTAGGGGAATTTGTAATATTATTAAAACCCTTTATTTGAAGAATTATTGGGATACTTTCTGTTGATTTATTATATCCATATATTTCTATACCATAGATGACTGTAGGATCATTAATTTTCATCTGTACTGCGTAACCATCGTTAAATTTGTCAATAACATTGCTATTTGATGGGGTATCTTCAATTATTTTTTCTTCAGTTCCAAACTCCATCTCATCAAAATTCAATTCGATATCATCAATACTCCATGTATCTGAAGGTAATGAGATATCAATAGCACTCGCATTTTCGCTATATCCTTGTTTTAAAGAATATTCGATTAACTCGAATTTTGTATTAATTCCTAACGAAATTTCGCTGATATCAGCTAAATTTCCTTTAATTTGGGGGATTAAGGCAAAAAAAAGAATCGCTAGGAGAATATAAAGTTTTCGTTCTATATTTTTATCTAATCTCATGTTTGCATTTAATTGATTTCTAATGTAAAGTCTTCATGTTTGATTAAAAAACTTTTACATTTTTATCTATAAAAATGAACAAAATAAGACAGGTTCTTTTAGAATTAAACTTTAGAAACTTACCAATTACTAAATCTCTGATGGTGTTTCACTATTATTGTACATTTCTATAGCCAATTCATCAAATACATCCTTTACATTAGTTCCATGTTTCGCACTGGTTTCAATGTATTTACTTGCGGACAATAACTCCTTAAAATGATTAATTTCATCCATGTTAATAAAACTAGTTTCCTCATTTATCAAATCGAGCTTGTTACCAATGAAGATATTGGATACAATACCGATTTTACTCTCAACTTCTTCCCTCCAGTCGAGTAAACTATCCAGAGTTTTTCTTCTCGTTAAATCAAACACATAAACAATTCCTCTAGCTCCTTTATAGAACGCATACCGAACCCACTTGTAACGAGGTTGACCTGCTAGGTCCCAGATTTGTAAGGTTAACATGTGTTTGGCTTCTGGAATTTTAACATATTTCACAAAAAAATTAGATCCAATTGTTCTTTGAGCATCAGCTACAAATCTCCTTTTTAAATATTGATTTACAAGGGTTGTTTTACCTACTTCAGAATCTCCAACAATACACACTTTATAAAAATATTTGTTAGACCCTACCATTTTTGACCTTCTTAACGAGCTTCGCTACTCTAGAACATGATTAACAAGTTAAATTTTTACATTCTAGAAATAACCACAAAATTATTAACTATGTTCATCAATTTAAAGTTGATTCTCCTAAATTTTTTTAACTGGAGATTTATTATATTTTTAGTGAAAATAGTTTATAAAAGAATGAAGTTAATGTGATATGAATAAAAACTTAAAGGATTTAATAAACGAGGCCGAAGAAAAAGAAAAAACTCGAGCTCAACTAGAAGAAACTATTGAAAATTTAGAACTCAAGATCGCACAATTAGAATCAAAGTTAAAGGAGAAAGAGGATTCTTCGACACTTAGTTTCATGAGAGCACCGGAAGAAGGTGAATCTGAAGAAATAAATATATTAAAAAGCTTAATCAATTCTCAAAACCAAGAAATAACTCAAAAAAATCGCGAGAAAGAAACACTCCAAGTGAAAATAACGGAGTTAAATACAGAACTAGTTAATTTGAAAGAAAATGTAAACGATTCTATTAAAGATCAAGTTATAATGAAGACGCAGAACTCTTTGAATACTTTAATTGAAGATTACGGAAGATTAGAGAATACGAATCAAAAACTTAAAGAAAAAGTATTAGAAATCGAAACTGAAAACAAACGCCTTAAAGATTACGCAAAAACCCTAGACATTGAATCCTCTAAGGTTGAACAATTAGAATACAATCTGCATAGACTAGAAAACCAGCTGAAGGACTTACAAGAAGCAAATAAAATGCTTGAAAATAGTAATATGAATCTTAGGAATAAAGAGTTATCAATTAATCGTTTAGAGAAGGAAATATTGAATTTAGAAAACATTAATAATGATTTAAAAAAAGAGAACCAAAAATTGAATACGAAAATAGATATATTACGAAAGGAAAACGAAGAGCTTAAACAAAAAGATGCTATATTATTAGCAAAAACCATCAAT
>JBHLLM010000488.1:0-2543 GCA_048885575.1 Candidatus Hermodarchaeota archaeon | reverse complement strand
TGTGATCCTCATTAATAATCTTGACGATAACTATAATGTTTTTATGAAAACTGCCAATTGCGACTACTGCAAAACAAAAACCATTGTTTTTCATAGAAAATACTCTGGTGAACTAATTTGTACCAAATGTTTTACTGATAGAATCGAGAAAAATATCTTTCAGACAATATCTAAATATAAAATGCTGAAGCCTCAGGACAAAATAGTCGTTGGAGTTTCTGGCGGAAAAGATTCTCTTGCATTACTCTATAATCTTATTAAAATCCAAGAAAAAAAATATTATTCAAAACCAATATCAGCAGTAACCATAGACGAGGGCATTCGAAATTATAGAACCAACAGTATAAAGAACGCTATTGAATTTTGCAACAAGTATGGTATTGAACACATAATTGTATCAGTAAAAGATAAAACAGGAAAATCTTTAGACGAAATTGTAGAATTAAAAAATAATACAACAGAAGATAAATACGCCTGTAATTTTTGCGCAACGTTACGAAGAAGACTTTTGAATGAAACTGCAAAAGAATTAGGCGCTGATGTCCTTGCTATGGGTCATAATTTGACAGATATAGCGGAAACTTTTTTGATGAACATTTTATTTAAGCGATTTAAACTCATAGCTAATCAGTATATATTTAAAGAAGAATGTAAAGAAATAGAAAAATATTTCGTGAAGAGAATCACTCCTTTAATGAAAATTCCAGAAGAAGAAATTTATCTCTACTCAAACTTGAAAAAAATTGAATATTATCCTTCACATTGTCCATATAGAGAAAAAGATCCGATTTTAAGGAAGCGAGTTCTTGAATTTATTCAGGATTGTAAGAAATTTAGTCCTGAAATTGAATTCAATTTGCTCAATGCTTTTTTAGAAATGTCTGAAATTCTTGCTAAAAATTATAAAATAACATCTTATAATACCTGTAAAGAATGCGGATATCCGTGCGGTAATGCTAACATATGTCTCTACTGCACATATTTAAAAGGGGTACAAGAATAAGGTTAGTTTATTAGATGCTTACTAAACTCTTTTAATTTATCGTATTCTCTAACTTCCTCACGAAAAAGGGGTATCTCTATTAAATTTTTACCGAATCCTCCTCCAAAAACTTCCTTTATCTTTACTAGATTGCGATGTTGCATATTTCTTCGAGATTTACAGAAATCACACAAATCATCTTCATCTTGATATAAATTATTAACAACCACATTTGAAACAGGTATGTTATATTTATACAATTCATTTAGAAGGCGTCCTGTTTCTGAAATTGCCATTTCTTCTGGTATCATGACTACAACAAAGGAATTTTTCAAAGGGTTAGTAAGATCATCTCGTGCTCTAAGAATTGATTCTTTAAGTCTTTCCAGAACTTCTAATGAATTGTCTTTTTTCTTTTCCGCGCTTGAAAACAAACTTTTCATCATTCCCATAAGATTTCCAAGTTTTAATCTCATCTTCAATAGCTTACCAATCCATCCTGATAATGTTTCTGGAAGGCTTAAAAACCTAAGAGTATGACCTGTTGGGGCAGTATCGAATATAACCAAATCGTAGTCGTGTTCAGTCTCAATAAATTCTAACACTTTCAATAAAGCAAAGGCTTCGTCTATACCAGGAGGACTCATTGATGCCATGTCTTGGATGTCTTCCATCAATGGAATTCCCCCCATTAAATCAGGCATGTCACTTCCTTCTAAAGGATTCATGGATGTTAATCCTTTGTATTCTGAAATATCTGCTTTCGGGTCTATTTCTAAAGCAGTTAGATTCTTTATTCCGGGTATTTTTGTTGCTTCGCCGGGTGGGAGATTAATTCCTAGACTATCTCCTAATGAATGAGCAGGATCAGTACTTATAATTAATGTGTTTCTCCCGTGCTCTGCTGCCCAAATTGCTGCACTTGAAGCACATGTTGTCTTTCCAACTCCTCCTTTCCCCCCAAACATAATTATTTTTAGTTTTAATAACATTTCCTCTAATTGCATTATATTTCCATCTATTATTTTTTATTTTTGTACACACTTTAATACGAAATTTTAAAGCGAAGGATTGCGACAATTCCTCCAAATGTACTATATAACATTTCTCCTTCCTCAGTATCAGGAGAAATAATGATAACTTCAGTTCCCATAGTCTCTGCTATGGAACCAAGCTCCTCAATAAGCAAAGTTTTATTCACAATACTAAAAGAATTAGAATTACATCGAGGACAACTTTCTTCTTGAATTGTATCCTCCATATTATTAACCTCTGATTCTTTTGCATTTCGAGATTCTTTGAAGTTACAATTTGAACATTCAATATTAACCTGAATCGTATCTAATTTTTCGGAAAGAATCAATTTATCTACAGCTCCCATATTTAATGCTTTCTGGACTTCTTCAAGACCATAAGCAACCATACCTGTGTCGTTTGAAATTTCTTTTAAGAAAAGTTGCATAACTTCCTTTTCTCTAATGTATTTAACATTAGCAATTTTATCCTTAATTTTTTCAATTAAAGCTCGAATCCCTTCGGTTCCTCCATAACCTAGGTCTAC
>JBHLLM010000487.1:0-2574 GCA_048885575.1 Candidatus Hermodarchaeota archaeon | reverse complement strand
AGATCTCCTGTAAAAGTGTCCATTGCTAAAAATCCTTCTACATGGTCATATAGTTCTGTATTAGTTTGAACCGCATCTCCAGCTATTTCTGAGAATCTAACTGTTTTAGGAGCTACCCAATATTCTTTATTTTTTATATATACTATATCCGAATCTGCTAAACCTTCAAAAGTAGAACCGATTGAAGCTGCTAAATATTGAACTGCAAAATTCTGATCAAATTGTCTAACTTGAGAGACCATTAAAGCATCTGAAGTTGTAGAGGAATCTGTAAAGTTTTCAATTGGTCGTTCTTCAAACATGTTTAAACCAGCACAAGCTCTGGTCCACTGTATTTCTCTATTATACTTTTTGTTCCATTGCTGCTCTGTCCACACTGCGGTGTTATTTAAGTTCAATAAAGGCCCAATACTTATTATCAGTGGTGATAATGTAAAGACTATTACAATTATAATGACATATATAATTTTTTTCTGTTTACTTCTTGAAAATATATAATTTTTAACATCTTTCTTATATTGAGCTTTTCCAAATACGTAAATGAGAACTCCTAATGAGAGAAACGAGAAAAATCCGAAGATCAGTCCTAAGATTTGAATGATATTAATTCCATCTAAAGAAAGGGTTGGAAGTATAGCAAAACCTAATCCACAGAATAATCCAATAATTGCTAAAACATTGCTTATAACTATATAATCGTTTCTTCGTAAATAGATATTCTTCACAATATTGAGAATTAATCGAAAAATTATAATGCCAAATACAAAATTTACAATAGGAACGACGAGATTTGAATAAATATAAACAGTGACGAAATCTGTGTTATTTTGATTGAAAATTACATTAAACGCATCAAAGATTAGATTGGGGGATAATTGAATTTCTCCATTTTCAATTAAGTAGGTTGCCCAAGCAAACCCACCATTGTTAACATTTAATAGAAATCCAAATAAGTAAAAAAGTATAAAACCTAAAGTCCACCAGAATATCAAAGATTTCAGATATGAAGGTTTGCCAAATCTCAATTTTGTACCAATAATAGTTAATAAATTCCTCTCAGGTGGGATACTCATTAGAATACTCCCAATAAAAGCTCCTATCAACGCGGTTTTGTTAAAGAAGAAATTAGTTGACCAAAAGTTTAGGAAGAAAAAATCAAAATAATCTAACCCGCCCCCTTTGATTGCGTACAATTGAGATTGGAGATTAATGTTACCAAACCAAGCTGGCCACATCCAAAGAACCGCTAATGTCGTGATGATGGCAGCAACAATAAGAATTAATATTAGATATTTTTTAGAAAGACGATTTTTTTTTAAAAGGCTATATCTGAAACGAGCTTCATCCTCTTGATTTAATCTTTGACAATCTTCACAATAATAATTGAAACTTTTATGCTTTTCACAAGATTTTTTTGCCATATAATAAAATCATCAGTATTCTTTTTTTACTTAAGATTAAAAAGATAAATTTTTTTTTAGATATTAATAATGCTTTAATATAAAAGATAATCACTAATATTAAGGATTTTCCTTTTAGAAATTAAGGTGCTCACTAATGGTTAATAAAAAAAAAATTCGGGAAGAATTTAATAAGATCTTTGAAACTGGTAATGAAAATGCAATTAAAATGATGTTGGAGAAATTTCCTTGGTTACTCGATGAAATGTCAAATAAGATGGAGGGCGCAATAGGGGAACAACAGCAAATAATCGCGGCTTTAGGTGTAATGGAGGATGAACTCGGAGGCCCAGTCCCTTTAGATGAAATCGCCTTTAGCTTACGGATTGATTTTAATATTAAGAAAACTGAGGAGGAGATTCATAATATTCTAAGAAGCACTGAAGAACTTAATTTAGCTAAGAAAGATTCAAACGGTTGGTCTTTAACCGTCGAAGGAGAAAAAGTTTGTGACGATTATTTAAATAAAACTCTTGGAGAGATTGAGTTTTGATTATTGTTCTCCTAATGAAGTTAGAATTATAGGTTATAGCTTGTTTCTAAAATGAAAATAAGTTACATCATTCAATTATAAAATTTGATTTCAAAAATTTAGTCGTTTAGCATATTAAAAAATTAATCTTATTCAATTTGATGAAATTATGAACGAGAATGATAAAAAAAAGAGAAGAAAAAAGTACGAAGACGAACCAACAAAAGAAGCATTTTTCTCTGATATGGGGGCTATTGAAGAAGAGATAGCTTCTGAAGCAATTGAGTTAGTACGGCACGCACTATCTTTGGTAGATACAAAATTTTATGACGATGCTATAGAAATTTTACGTCAAGCGATTGGATTATACGATCAAATTAATAAGTTAGAGGAAATTAACGTTTTAAAGAGAAAAATTGATGATGTATATATATTAAAAGAAAATTCATTTAGAGAACGGGAATTAGAAACAACTAATGAAACGGAACTTACTCTTGAAGAAGAATTGTTAACCAAAAATCTAGATGAGTCTTATAAGGAAGCAGATTTGCTTATTGTGAAAGCTACAGAACTTGTAAAAAATAGAGAATTTGAAAGAGCTCTTGATCTATACGATGATGCAATAAAAATATTAATAAGTTT
>JBHLLM010000486.1:0-2582 GCA_048885575.1 Candidatus Hermodarchaeota archaeon | reverse complement strand
TCTTAGAAATGATTGAAAAAGAACCTGGATTATGTAATAGCATAATAACAAAACATTTTAAGGTAGATCATAAAACAATCCAATATCACATAAACAAATTAAAAGATCTCAACCTAATTAATTTTAAAAGTGACGGTAGAAAGAAAAAAATTTTTCCTAATTTGGAATCAGATTATTTTAATAATAAAGATACATAGAAATTTTTGTATCTATTAATCTTTTACCATAAATTACTTATCCATAGATTAATCCCTGGACCAAATATCATTAACATAAATAAGAGGATAATTACAATAATGCAATAAACATCATGTAACTTAAATTTAGATTTGATTGTAATACTCTGGCTCCGTCCCCGAAATTCTTTAGCTTTGGCACGATAGAACGCTTTCAATCCTTTCTTAGTTAAGAATAATCTATCGTTTATAACTTCAATAAAATCTCCATGTATTAGTTCAGTAATGTATTTAACAGCAGTTTTTGCACCTAAGTTAGTATAAAAGAAATCAGCGAATCCCTCGTAATATTGACGCCCAAAATCCAGTCCTGCTTCAAAATTATCAACCAATCCTCCAATTGTTAAACTTTCTCTTCTTATACTACCTAAAATGTAAGCAGTTAATCTATTATTGTAAATCGCGTCTGCAAATACTTTTATAGATGTAATATCAAATTCTTTATCTTTTGCTAAGATTTCTCTCAATATTTCAATCCCTTCCTTAAAAACGAAGATAGCTATAATTATTCCAATGATGGAATCTACAAAATATATCTTGAAAAAAGCGAAAGTAAACCCAATTAGCACTCCAATAGAGATTCTCACATTTAATAAGGAATCTTTAGAGTCACTCAATAGAGAAAGATTTCCCGAGGCTCTTCCAACCATGCTTTTAAGGAATGCTAAACCAGCATTTAAAGCAATTGAAACAATCCCTATAATGTATGATTGTACAGTTGGAATAAACGGAGAATGAACTAATAGAGCTTCAATACCCGACCAAACAAGAGTCACTCCAGTGAACATCATTAAACATATAATTATTACACTCGCTAACTTATCTTTTTTAAGTTGTAATCCTATTAAACCAATTATTCCAATTTTAAATAAATCTGTTAAGTTCTCAAATCCTTCTGAAAGCATTGCCTGAGAACTTAATTGTATTCCTGTAAGAATTTTCAATAGTGAAATAATTATCAAGAAGATTGCTGTTCCCAACATTACAGTTTTCTCAGATAAGAAAATACTCATATAATGGGAAGTATATAAATTATGGTAGTAGCTAACTTCTACCAATTTTTTACCTTCATCAGTAAGAGTTATGACACCCTTGTTATCCTCAATTAAATCTTTACGTATGGCGATTAGATAATATTCTTTTATATCTTCTTCTCCAACAACCACTTGGGATGTTGATGAAATAAAAAGCTTACACATTTTTTTTTTGATTTCTTCGATTTTTTGTTCTCCGTCGTACAAAAAACATAAAAACGCGTATAAAAAATTGTTATGAGGCTCATAATTTGCTGGATAATATTTTACCATTAGTTTATAATTTTTGTCTCGATGTGATATTCCATGCTTCTTCCGTGAATAATTAGCTTTTAATTCAGCAATTGTCATCAATTTAGAAATTCTCACAAATTATTTATAGATTTTCAAATGATTGGTTCAACTTTATATTATAATCAGATTTAAATTATCGTCTAATTTAGTTATTTTAAATTGAAATTTTAGATTAATTGTAAAAAATAATGATAGATCCAGTAGAATTTTTAAAATTTCTAAAAGAAAGAAGGAGTATTAGAAGTTTCCAAGATAAAGAAATACCTGATAATGAAATTGAAATGATACTTGAAGCAGGGAGATGGACTCCAAGTGCTTCTAATAAACAACCTTGGGAATTTATTGTAATCAAGGATAATGAATTAAAATTAAAAGTTGCTAAAATTCCAACTTATGGAAAGTTCATGAAACAGGCACCAGTATTAATTGCTATAATTGGAAAAACTCGAATTAGCCCAAAATGGTACATCATTGATACTTCCTTAGTTACCATGAATATGATGCTAATGGCTTGGTCATTGGGGATTGGAACATGTTGGATTGGAGCAATGAATAGGGAAAGGGCAAGGGGAGTTCTGAAGTTAAAAGAAACGGATTATGTTGCAACTATATTACCTTTTGGATATCCCGAAGGAGAAATTCCTAGTCCAACAGCAAGAAAAAGCAAAGAAAAATTAGTTAAAGTGTTTTAATTTTTAATCTGAGATATTTAGTGTTAATTCTTCCATATTTTCTGGAGCTTTTTTTAACTTAATATATCCATCACTTATTATTTACATAGAATACGAATTACGAAAACTTCCTAAACCCGGAATATAAATCCCAGGTTCAACACTGATTAGCACATTTAACTCAAGAAGTTTATCATAACCTTAAGCTAAATAAGGAACTTCATGGCCCGTAATTCCAAGCCCATTTCCACTGCGATGAATTATATAATAAGATTCCTTATGTTCCTCTCCCGATGGTAACAATTTGTTAATGGGAGCTGCTGATAAAAAAGTACGCAAATGGAAAT
>JBHLLM010000485.1:0-2583 GCA_048885575.1 Candidatus Hermodarchaeota archaeon | reverse complement strand
ATAGGACCTAAAGCTACAAATACTATCCATACTCCAAATACGATGTATTTTATTTTTCTTCTCTTTTTTTTCTTTGACGCATCCAATTGCTTTGGAACCGCATAGGCTAACAGTTCTTGAGTTGCACCCCATTGGCAGCCGTACGCACAATACGCTCTTCCTACGAATAAAGAGGATATGAACCAAACAGTAAAAATTAAAAAACTTATAGTCATATATCCTTCAAAACCCCCCATTACTATAAGAACAGGGGACATCCAGTTAAATGTAATTGGCATTACAAAAAACCAAAAAAACATCAAAAACTTTCGAAATCTGAGTAATTTTTTAAATTGTCCCATTTCACTTCCCTTAATTTAGCTTTTCTAGTAGTTCTAATGCCCAAGCTTTTGCTCTTAGTTTATATTCCGTAAGTTCTTGATCCAGAGGATTTTGAAAGGAAAATTGGAATTTAATTTCTCCAATCACCTCTGATTTTTTTAATGATTTCTTAAATAGGTCCATTGCTCTATTACCCGCTCCAGCGCTACAGGTCCAGAGAGCTACTTTTTTCCCAGTAAGATCAAACATGGATAAAAAGGACCGTATTGGCGGAGTGAAATTCCAAGCCCATACAGGAGTTCCTACGATTATTAGATCGTACTCCAATGGGTCAATTTCAATAGGTTCTAATTTAGGTTTCTTCTTCATTGTAGACTGAGCTCCGCCCCACATGAACCTCGATCCCTTCTCGGGATTTAATTCCTTTATGGGCTGCAATTCGAGAATATCTGCTTCTATTGAATCTTTTAATGATTCAGCAATAAATTTCGTACTCCCTGTAAGGGAGTAATACACTATCAATATTTTTGACATTATTTATACCTCCAATTTTACTTTTCTCTTGGTTTTAAACCATCAGCTAATATCTCAAAGGTAAAATCTATAATTTCATCAAAATACAATCCGCGTTGTTTTATCATTTCAGAATTCTCCAAAAGGTCACTAATTATTCCACTAGTAATCGTTGAAAGAATATATCCAATTAAATTTGGATCTTTATCTCTGCGAATAGCTTTAACTTTTATCGCATCGTCTAGTATTCGAATAAATATGTCTCGATACTTATAACTTGCATTTAGAAAATCAATTTCTACCTTAGAAAGGCTCTTTTGTGATTTTATGCTAACATTAGGGATTTTCACTACAATATCATGAAATATGTTGGAATAGGCGGGATAATCCTTTGTAAATTCATAGTAAGCATATCCAATTGCGATTAGTTGATTTAATCCTGGTTGTTCTTTACTAGTAAATTTTTCTGTATAATCCACAATTAGTTCGTATGCTTTGATACCTATCGCAAGATATAACTCATCTTTTGATTTAAAATATTTATATAATGTTCCTTTACTATATTCAGATTGACGAGCAATCTCATCCATTGTGGTTTTTTCATAACCTTCAGATAGAAACAATTTTTCAGCAGCCTCAAGAATGATCTGCTGCCTAAGTTCTGTTTCTCTTTCTTCTCTGCTTTTTTTAGTATTATTTCTTTTACTCAAGTTTTTCATCACTTAAAGGTCCTGACTGCTAGTTGATTCTTTTGACCAAGAGTCATCATTAATTAGATATAGTCCCGATCATATTTAAACTTTTGGTTTAAAAAATGACCCATAGTTAAATAACCCCAAAATATATTTTGCGGAGTATTAGTAAGATTTATAATTAATTCAATAAATTATTCGTTAGAGAGGTGAACATCGTGAATATTGGAGAAATAGAGTCTGGAAATGTAGTTATTAAGGTTTTAACAACGAATTTGACCAGCATGACAATTTTAACCGAAGAAAAATTCAAAGGAAAAGTTATACAACCTGGACCTAAAGCTAATAAAGTAGTAGGGGAACATGGATTATCTATGGCTATTGAAGTAATAGAGAATGGTACACCTTATCTTTATTTAATGGATGTTGGTGGACTAACTCAAGCGATATTCGAAAATAGTAAACAATTAGGAGTAGATTTGTCTGAAGCAAAAAAAGTCGTATTAACTCATGGGCATTTTGATCATTTCGGTAGTTTGCTTGAACTCATACCATTACTACAGGAGGGTTCTGAGTTTATAGTAAATCCTAACTGCTTCCTTCAAAATGTTGCTATAATAAGTAAACCTGGAGTAAATCTTCCTCCTGCTAATGAATTGGGAGAAAATTTAAGACAACTGGAGAAGGATGGGAAAATACTCGTTAATAAAAAAATGCCACTTCTTAATAAAAATCTCGTCTTGACTAAGCTCGAGGAGAATAAGATAAAGATAACTGAAACAAATAAACCGATAGAATTACATAATGGAATAATAACTAGTGGAGAGACAGAATTATTTGACGAAAATGAAGTTACTAAGAATCTCTATATTCAAAAGGGCAGAAAAAAGTATGAGAGGAACATGTTTAGGGACGAAACAGCGGTTTATATAAATATTAAAGATAAGGGATTAGTTGTTATTACAGGGTGCGGCCATTGTGGAATAAAGAATATTATTAAACATGGTCAGAAACTAACGGGAATAGATAAAATTTATGCTGTAATTGGTGGTTTCCA
>JBHLLM010000484.1:0-2588 GCA_048885575.1 Candidatus Hermodarchaeota archaeon | reverse complement strand
GCATTTTCATGAACAATTGCTCTTACTGCCTTGATCATCCCTATAGGTTTATCAGATTGGAATATATTCCTTCCCATGTCTACGCCTACAGCTCCAGCATTAATAGCATTCTTAGCCATTTGGAGTGCCTCTTTCTCGGGTGTTTTCTTGCCTCCTGCAATAACAACCGGTACGGGACAAATCCCAGTAACATTTTCGAAATTTTCGCAGTAATAGGTCTTAACAAAAGTAGCTCCTAACTCCGCAGCCATTCTGCTAGCCATTCCTAAGTAACGATCATCTCTAACCATTTCTCTCCCAACAGCAGTGACCGCTAAAGTCGGAATTCCGTATTCTTGCCCCCAATTAACAATTTTGGATAAATTCATTAAACTTTGCTTTTCAAACTCTCCACCGACAAAGATTGAACATGTAATCGCTGAAACATTTAATCGTATAGCTTCTTCGATGGTTACATTGATTTCTTCATTTGAGAGCTCTTTTAACATGCTAGCGCCTGCTGATACTCTTAAAACAATCGGAATGTCAAAATCAGCTGATACACAACTCCTTAGCATCCCACGAGTAAGCATAAGGGCATCAGCATATTGAAATAAAGGGTTTAGGTCTCCGAAACATTTTAAGGAACCTGGAATATTACCAAAATATCCATGATCCACAGCAAGCATTACACAACGCCCTGACTTAGGCTTTATAATTCTTGCTAATCGGTTTTGCATTCCCCAATCCATATTTGATTCACACTAATCTATTTTAATAAATTTTTGTTTTGATAAAGGATGAAAAATATTAATTCATTATCTTTTTTGTACTTTTCTATAGAAAAGTTTTATCTTAAAAGAAATAGTTATAAATGAAGGAAGTAAAATTAGTTTCTTATCTTTGAGCTTATTTCCTTTGAATATCTTTGTTTAATAAATTCTTTAATTAATAAGACGCGTTTTTTATTAATTGTAGATACTATCAATTTTGCTTTTAATTGTTTTATTAAATCCTTTTCACTAATACTTTCACTGTTATCTAGGAGCATTTTAGTAAATTCTACATCTTTTATAAATTGGTTAATATATTGAGACAAATATTTTAATTGTTCGCCTTTATCTTTCTTTCCTAAAGCGTTTTCTAGTATCGATTTTTCAAATTCATATGTTGTTTCCCATGGTGTGTTTATTATATTTTTGCGATTATTGATTACAAACGCATCCTTATTCTTATTTTTGAATACAGTGTAAAAATAACTTATATTTTTGAATACATATGTGTCAAATTCCACATCTTTTATAGCATTATTATTTCGATACTGAAGAGGTATTAAACTATCAAATAGTTCATCTAATTTTTCAATATTAATTTTAGATTCATCACTTCTTAGGATACAAGAGGGATAATCAAATAATTTAGCGTGTATTAGACCAAGTAGACAATCAAAGCCAAACACATCGATTAACTCATCCAAAGTTAAATCGATTATTTCTTTTGACAAGGAACCGTCTTTATCTGATGATACAGAAGTATCTATTACATCATATCCAACAATTTGTCCTTTAGTAGAAATAAAAACTATAAAATTATGATCCTTACATACAGCTCCTTGTGGTACTTTAATCTTAACCGTGCCGAACTTTTTTTGATAAAATAATGATTCTGGAACATTTATTTGCTTTTCTTCTCCACATTTTGGACATGTAACGTTAAAAGCTTTTAAATTACTACTCATTCAGTCCCTCAACCTCATTTTTTATTCACTACGCATTGAACTTAAGATAATCAGAATTTATATCTATATGATATATTCCTATTTTTCTCAACAGAAATAGTAAAAAAGTTTTCATTAAAAAACTTAAACATTTTTAGACATTTTTTAACTAATATTATTATTTTTCGATTGATCAAAAATTAAGCTAAAAAATAGCAAATATCATTTTCTAAACAGCTAATTGTTTAATGTGAACAGTTTTGAAGATTATTGTAATTGATAATTTCCTTTGTATAAAATGCCGGGATTGTGTAGAGGAATGTCCCGAAAACTTATTTTGTTCTCCTCCTACTAAAATTGGCGAAAAAAGAAAGGTATTTCTTAATGATCCAGAGAAAAAATGTACTTTTTGTGGGCTATGTATCGATATTTGCCCCACTAAAGCTATTAATTATCATAATGAAAATTAACTCACCATAGAATTTTAAAGATATTATAGGTCTAATATAGTGTTCCATTCTTGATTTTTTGAATTGCTGACGCTTATGTTAGCAATCATTATGATATACTTTTTAACTGATTAATTTAATAGAACAATATAGATAAAATATATAACTTATAAAGTAAAGCTTAGAAAATGATAACTAGGAAGAGAATATTTAAAAATGGATATTGATGAAAAAGATTCAAATTACATGTATGAAATAATACAATCTATTATTGATGAATGCGGTCCAAGAATGCCATGTAGTCCACAAGAAGCTCAAGCTGCCGAAATAATCAAGAAGGAAATGGAAACTGTATGTGATGAGGTCATATTAGAACCATTTTCTTGCAACCCTCGAGCCTTCTTAGGATTTATTAAAGTTGATATAGTTTTGGTTTTCTTATC
>JBHLLM010000483.1:0-2604 GCA_048885575.1 Candidatus Hermodarchaeota archaeon | reverse complement strand
CCAGTATATTTATAATTAAAAGAAAATGTCGCTGTATTCGAGGAAAATGCTTCTGGAATGGTTAAATTTTGATAATAATAAGCAGTATCCCCTTTATAATAATTTCCTTGAGCGATACTCATCTGAACGCAACCTGGAGGGTTTCCATCCCAACTAACATGAACATTCTCGTCCAAGCGGTTATTTGAATCTACTTCAGCATAAGTCCAGCCACTCTTGTTAGTGAGGAAATCTCCGTTATAAATCCAATTTTTCTTTCTAGACACACCATCGAAACTGATTGTTGTATTTTTGGATGTCCAATCTTGAGTTAAAGTATAACTTACATTAGAGGGGAGAGTGTTTAGCATATAACTCTTAGATATATTAGCATATTGATGCACAAGTAAAGCTTTTCCATTGTTAGCTGAAATTGATGGCTTTGATTCAGAATATGATTTATCATCTAAACTTATATTCAAATTACGGAGAAAAACATTACAGAGAGTGAGAGAAATAAATAAAAAGATAAATAAATAAATCCCTTTTTTATAATTGTAAAAAATTCGCATATTACACAATCCTCTAAAAATTTTTATGAAATGAAAAAAATATATCTCTCAGTATTATTTCAATAAAAGATTTAAATTTTAAATTTAAGTTTTTAAAATGAAAATTGTATTTCATGAAAGATATTTCAATTCTAATTATGCAATGGATCCTGCTGCAGCGCCTGGACGCCTTGAGGGTATTATTGAAATATTATCGAATAATCAAGAATTTGAGTTCATCAAACCGAAACAAGCAACACAAGAGGATATCTTAAGAGCCCACACAGAACGACACTTCAACTACATTAATCGAGATCCTTTATTATATGAACTCGCTTCCTTAGCGGCAGGAGGGGCTATTTTAGCAGCTAAAGAAGCTTATGCGAGGAATCCTACATTTGCTGTGATTCGACCTCCAGGTCACCACGCGTCAGCAGATTCGTGTTGGGGGTTCTGTTACTTTAACAATATAAGTATCAGTCTACTCAAACTATACTCTGAAGGTAAAATTAAATCTGCATTCGTGCTTGATTTCGATCTGCATACCGGTGATGGAAATATTAATATCCTTACATTTAGACAAGATGATTTTAGAGTTAAAATTCTTAACCCTGATTCGAGCGGGAGAACAAATTATCTTAGAGAAGTTCAAAACTATATGGAAGAATTAGATAACATTGACATTTTTGTAGCTTCAGCGGGTTTCGATCAAGGAATTGAAGATTGGGGGCATCTTTTGTATCCAGAAGATTATGTAGAGTTAGGTAACTTGATGAAGATATATTCTGAAACATTATGTAAAGGCCGAAGATACGCGTTATTAGAAGGAGGTTATAATCACGAAGTATTACCTACTAATGTGAACTCTTTCTGTCAAGGATTTAAATAAAAATATTTATTTTTTAGTTCTTGAAACAACCTCTAGTTAAATTTTGCTTTTCAGATAGACAAAAAAAGAAATTGATAGAAGCTTAAATTCGTAAAATTCATTTATTTGATAAAATAAAATTGAATCGTTATTCTTCTTTATTTTCCTTTAAAATATGTGATTACTTCCTTCATGCAATTATACGATTCTGCTCCTTTGAATAAATCACATTGGATTGCGATATCTACTAAAATTATATGTTTTGCTCCCACCTTAGCGTACTCTTCTATTTTGGCTATAATTTCATCAGGAGTCCCGTTTAATATTAACTCTTTGCACATTTGGAATGATATCCTTTCGAGTGCTTCCATCGTGGTTTTTTTATCATATTTTGTCGGTATATAATCAATAATACCCCGAAAATTATCGCCAAGTGGATGGGAAAATCCGTATTGTCGAAATAACTCAGAAGATCTGGTTAATAAATGGTTTTTTGCTATTAAACTCTCAAGCATTTTATCAACCTCTTCTCCATTTTTATTGGTTATTAGACCAAGCCAAATAGCAGGAGTAATATCTTTCGATTCACGACCTGCTTTTTTTGCAGAAGTTTGAATTTGATTGAGAGATTCTTTGTATTTTCTAAGATTTAAATTGACAGGTAGCCAGCCATCGCCCACTTTTCCTGTTAATTCTAGCATTTTAGGTCCATGGGCTCCAATCCATATAGGGGGAGGCTTGCTTTTCTTATATGGTTTTAAGGATAGTACTGCATCCTCTAATTTCCAAATCTTTCCATTAAAATCAATCTTTTTGTCGTTTTCCCATAGAAGTTTTACGATATTTAGAGCTTCTTCTAATCGATTAACAGGATTCTCCCATTTAATACCATAGGGAACAATATTTTCTTTTTCTCCAGCACCAATTCCGAGAATAATTCTCCCCTTAGAAAGGTGATCTAAAGTTATAATAATTTGGGCAAGAACAGCAGGATGATAACGAAAAGTTTCAGTCACGCCTGTTCCTAATAGAATTTTTTTAGTATTATTAGCAGCCATAGTCATTGTAGGAAAAACATTATAAACATCATGTGGACTTTTTAAAAATGTAGCTAAACTAGTTGTTTCTGGGGACCATATTGACTCAGGAAAAAAACTCATTAAGTGGTCAGGATACCATAATGAATAGAAACCGTCTTTCTCATAT
>JBHLLM010000482.1:0-2605 GCA_048885575.1 Candidatus Hermodarchaeota archaeon | reverse complement strand
ATTTTCCGACAAAAATCAATTTTATGTTCATTAACTAATTCAATAATAACATAATAAATCATATATTGCCCATATTTTTTCTCGAAAGCTACTAATATTGCTTTAATTATTCGTTTTTCTTTAATTCTCGCTTTTTTCTCCTTATAGTAGATGGAAACAATCTTTTCTTTTAAAACTGTTTTTAAATTTTTATCGTAGAATCGAGCAATCTTATATCCAGAAAATTCTGTACAGAGTAATTTCCAACTAGGTATGTGAGTAAAGATTGAATCTCGGACAAAATAGCTTTCGTATCGAGTTTTAAAAATTTCCCTCAGCTTCTTCTTAATCGGTTTGGAAAAATGAAGCGCAAAAGGAATTTGGAGAGATAATTTATTACTATGAATATCCAGATTTACATAGTAAACACGACCTCCATAAATACGGTGTAAAGTACTTTCAGCTAAACTAATCTTCACACACTTAGCGTTAATGGGGTATTTAGGTGATGCAACACATTTCCCTTCCCCATACAAAATCCATAATACATAGATGCCTTGTGAATTATAATCATTGATTCTCCTAATTATTTCATTCGGGGGAATTTTAGAATTTTGAATTTCAATCGCTATTTCTTGACCTGATTTGAGTTGTAAGTAAACATCGGCAAATCGGTTCCCTAAATACTTTTCAAGAGATCTCTCTACAATAGAATTATCATTTTCATAGATTAACTTATACAAAAATAGCTTAATTGCCTTGTGGAAATAAGACTCCGCGTGGGTACTGATAAGTGAGATCTCTTTCATTTAATTTTTAATGCAAAAAAATCGATTATTTTGGTAGAAATTAACCCTAATGATTAATATATATCAACAGCTTGTGAAATTCTTGATTTTCTACAAGCTTTAGCTTTAAACAAAATTCAGTGACGGAGCTTAATTATTAATTTAAGACTTTTTTTTTAGACTTTTAGATTCAATAGCCCCTAAAATAATAGCATATATACCTAGAGATATAGAATTGAAGATTCCTAAAATAGGAGAATAAATCCATAATCCTGAAACCGTAGCAACAATTAAAAGAAGTATATCAATAAAACCAATAATTACTAAAAGGAGGATTAAGATGATTTTTTGATTTCTCGCATATTTTTTTCTTTTAATAATTAAATATCCAAAAAAACTAAAAACAGATATCAGAACACAAAAAAGTGTAAAACTTGCAAAGAAATCGATCAATTCCTGATCTTTAATAAAAACGGTGAAAATAAAAATTGAACTAATAGAAGTAATGAAAATGATTAAAACGAGAAATAAAAATTTATCTAGTTTTTTCACAATAGAGATATAACTCAGTTATGAATATAAATATGATTTCACTTCAGTCTTTATCACTAAATTTTACATCAAGCCAAAATTTTTCTTTAAATATAATTAGAATATTGAAAATTCGTTTAACTGTCTAGAATAAAAAAGTGGTATATACAATATTAGATTGATAAAAATGGTAAATAAACATAGCCAAAGTTTTTTTGGGCAATCAACGGGACTTACAATTGTTAGTTCTTCAAAAGTAGACCCATTTATATTTTTAAAGTGTATTAAGAAAAAAGCTGATGGCTCGTGGGAAAAACCTTCTTTTGGAGAAGGAAAAACTATTAAATGCAATCTTGATGAAATTGTGATGATGTTAGAAGTATTAAATAAAAAGAAAGATGCTTGGTCAAGCTATCATAATTTTAACGAAATAAAAACACAAATCTCTTTTAAATGGGAAGACGATGCGAAGCAAAAACTGTTGATTTATATTGGAAAGTATTCTAAAATGCTAAATTATGCCCAAACTGAGATTTTTAGACTATTATTAAAACATCTAATAAAAGAAAAAATCGAATTTTCGACAGTATCAAATTTAAGCCCCCAAAAAAATCCTACGGAAAGGTCTAAAGAAAATAGAGTGATAAATAAACTCAAAAATTCAACAGAGCATCTTACTATGAAAGAATCTGTAGAGAACAATGGAACTGAAGTTAGTAACATAAACGGTATAATTGAAGGAGAGACTGAAAAAGCTTTGCTTATTCAATTTGATAACAATAAAGAAGTATGGATTCCAAAGTCAGTAATCCGATCTGATTATAATTCAGTTAATGAGGTTGCACAAAACTTTATGATTGATAATTGGATATTAAAAAAGAATAATATCTTTCAAAATTAGAATTATTTTACTTATCTAGAAATATTTGGAATGTATTCATTATCGCACAGAGCTCTTAAGCTTTTATTATATTTAGCCATTTTTTTTGTTAGTTCTGGATTAGAAAGGAGTTGTACTTCAGCTTTATCATCTCTGTCCCATAATAAATAAGGAACTTCTTCTCTAGGGACTTCTCTCTTAACTTGTTCTATCCATTCGGGAGGAAGCTCGTTCGGAAGATCAACATCTAACATTCGTGCTAGGAATAATGTCCAAGCTCTAGGTACAACACTCATCAAATAACCTCCCCCACCTACAGCAATCCATTTATTTTTGCAGTAATCGTGAGAACAAGTATAAAGAGTTTGGGCAATATCTCTGTAGGCTGATATAGAAACCCCCATTTGGGTGAGAGGATCGTTATAGT
>JBHLLM010000481.1:0-2633 GCA_048885575.1 Candidatus Hermodarchaeota archaeon | reverse complement strand
TTAATCGGAAATAACGCTGAAGCATTAAGTAAAAAAGTGCTTGAATTAAACCTAACTACAAACCTAGACCATATGAACTATCTTGGAAGAGAGTTAGCTAAAGCTGAGCTATATTTAAAGCTTGGTAAACCTTTTATACAAGATGAATGAAAAATAGATAAAAAAAGTTATATTTTTTAAATGATATCGAAGCATGTTTTTAAGTTCATCCCAGGTACTAATAAACGAGTTAACTTTACAGCAGATTTTGTTAAATTAGCCATGTGTGTTTTCAATTCTTCGTTATCTTTATATTTTTCGTAGAAAATAATTTTGTTCTTGAATTCACCACCTTTAACATTGTGCGGAATGTATTCTAAAGTTCCCGGTTCAGAAGTTTTTATGCTTGGAACCATTTCTTTTAAAACTTCAATTGCTTCCTCCATTTTTCCTTATTTAAATTCTAATGTTTCTACGATCGTAATCATCTTTATTTTATCTTTTAAAACCAAACTTGAAATAAGTAATTATTTTACTTACTTAAATTATTAATATAAAAGGAGGTTTTTTTGAGTGATCATCCATATAAATAAATGAAACCTAAATTAAGTATATCTAATTATATGTCTTAAAGAATTTTTAAGAAAATGAGATCAAGATTTACTTTATCAATTAAGAGGAGAAAATCATGATTCCAAAAAAAATGAAAGAATATTTAAATAAACATCTACCCGAAGCAACTTTGAAAAATAGACTTAAAAAAGATGAAGGAAAATGTTATTTAGAATTTAGTAATGTAGACGAACATCTTTTATCTAGGTTAGGGATTGTTCGGGATAAACTTGGTCCGCAATTGGTCACTTGCGTCTGGGACGAAGACTCCCAATTAGAAATTGGAGGGTATTTAGTTGTTGATAACCTTTCGATGGGAAGACCGTCCATGGGGGGCATTAGAATGCTACCGGATATCATTCCTGCTGATATACATAATCTAGCTCGGGGTATGACTCTAAAAAATGCAGCTGCAAACCTTCCTTATGGAGGTGGAAAATCAGGTATTGTCGCTGAACGAAATATCTCTTCAGAAGAACATGAAGAAATTATTCGTGGTTTTGCACGATTGATTCGTAGGTATAAAGATATTTATGTACCCGGTCCTGATGTTGGTACTAAAGACGCAGACATGAAATTAGTTGCGATAGAAAATGGATTAGACAGTGCTGTATCCAAGCCAGCTGATATGGGTGGTAATCGAATTGATGAGCTAGGTGCTGCTGCAGGAGGAGTTGTGATTGCTCTGCAAACATTATTAAAAATTCTGCCACGAATGAGAGTTTTACCTCAATTCGCAAATTTAGAAATACCAGAAAACCAAAACATTACAATACTCATTCAAGGATTTGGAGCAGTTGGAGCAAATGCTTCACGTATATTGAAGGAGCGAATTCCAGATGCTAAGGTTGTTGGCATTAGTGATTTAGAAGGATATCTATATAACGAAAAGGGTTTACCGATTGAAGATCTATTCTCTCTATGGAAGAAATCTGGTATGGCGATCAATAATTATTTTAATGAGCGAATCTGTTCCGAAGGATATAAGCACCCTACTACATTTTCTACAAATGCAAATAATCTTCTACTTGAAAACGCTTTTTGTTTAATACCCGCTGCTCCAATATTCAATTATTTAGGTGTAAGGGCATCTGATAACGCTTCAATGTTAGTTGATCGAATGGGTAAATGGTCTGTTATTATTGAAGGAGCAAATACATACTCTCCCGATCCAAATAGAAAAGCTGCTAGAACTCGTATGGAACAAATTGTTTATAGTGAAAAAGGTGTAATGATTGCAAACGATTATTTAGTTAATTCAGGGGGTGTAATATTTGCTGCTCAAGAACACATAATTAAAACTCCAGAAAACCTTCAAATCCCCGACTATTTATTAGGAAATCGTGATAAAGTAGAAAAATGGTTAAAAGATCACAAGGATGATTTTATTAACCTCTCGAAACAACGCTTAACTGCAGGAGAGGAATACAGAGAAAATGTAATTCATCACAACATGATTGAATTAGTTGATTTATTAGCGTCTAATCCAGATTTGTTGCCAAGTATGGCCGCTGAGCGTGTTAGTCTTCAAAGACTCTCTGCGAAAGAAAGGGAGCGAACTACGAAAGATATAATGGTGCCAATTCCAACTATAGATGTTAACAGCAGTATACAAGACGCAGCAAAACTTATGATTGACAAAGAAAGCGGTATAATAGCTGTTCTTTCTGAGGGAAAATTAATAGGAGTGGTGACAGATTGGGATATAACTCAAGCAACCGCTAAAGGATTAAGCAATGTAACTCTGGAACTAATTATGACTAAGAATGTTATTTCCGTTTCTCCGGATTATACTATCTTAGATATTGTGCGTGAATTGGAACAATATCAGATATCAGCTATGCCAGTAGTAAAAGATGGGAAAGTTTTAGGAAAAGTGAGTTCAGATTTGATTACCCAACGGTATGTGTTAAGTCTTTTACAAGATCGTAGAAATCAATGATATTTTAAGATATTGTACAATGTATCTCTTTGCGCCGGATGCTTTCCAGCATCCTTAATAATTTCTATTATTTTTTCTGGTTTTAAATACTCTCCAAATT
>JBHLLM010000480.1:0-2637 GCA_048885575.1 Candidatus Hermodarchaeota archaeon | reverse complement strand
AACATTATCCAAGAAAGTTAAACATATTCCATATGTAGCGAAAAAAACTGCAGCGAATATAGGATAGATGATAATGACAGGTCTTACAATTGGGAAATATAAAAACCTTTGAAAATTTGAAATTGATGTTCTCGATTTTTGAAATTGAGTTTTTAGCTTCTTTCTTTTCTCAACCTCCACAAATGATTCAAAAATAAGCACAATACCAAAAAATAATGCAATACTCGCTCCAATAGGGATTAAAATTACCACAATGTAATTGCCAACTCCTAAAAAATATTGAGCTATGAAAATAAAAAGCGCTTGAAATAAGCCACAAACTCCAAAAAGCATTAGAGCAATAGGCATATACTCCTTAGACATCCATCGAAATCTTATCGGCATTTTAATCCAATTGTTTTGTAATATGGTGGGCCCGGCGCGAGTTGAACGCACGATCTTCCGCACGTCAAGCGGACGTCATACCAGGCTAGACCACGGGCCCTTGATTTTGTTCCCTAACTTTAGTTAAAAAACTAAATCTTGAGATAAATAATTTATACTATTAAAAAATAAATATTTTATTAGTCCACTTGTGAAAAATACAAATTTGTATATTTATAAATTATATTATAAACATCTTCTGCAAATTTAGGTTGAAAATCAAATAATTTTTGGGCACTAAAGCTTAATAATCGAAATTTAACAATTATACTAACATTATAGTCAACTATATCGAATTGGGGTTTTATCCTAAAAATATTCTTCTCCTGGTATGATGTACAAAGTTCTGCTACTTTATTGATGATTACCCGAAATCCCCGATATGGAAACGCCATTCTAAAAGTAAAATTATATAATTTTGGATAATATTTCGTAGAAAAGGAATCGTAAGCTTTTTTTAGATTATCTTCAAATTCTTTTTTAGAACTCGAAATATCTTCATATATACCTTTGAAACCAATATCTTGAGGAGCCAAGATTTTCTGTTTAAAATCTTTTAAAGTCTTCTTTTTGCCTAGTTTGATAGTATAATTTACTATTTTTGATGAAAGAACTTGAGCATTTGATTTTTCAATTATAATATTATCAAATGTTTCTAATTTCAACTTTGTTATATTTATTTCTCGGATAATGCCTTTATCTCCGTCAATTTTGACCAAATCGTCAATTTCAAAAGGTCTTATTAACATCATAATAATTCCCGAAAAAAAGTTAGAAAATATACCACTTGAAGCGAATGCGATCGCGGTGCTAATTGCTCCAGTAAATACAGCAGTATAAGTTGGGTCAATTAGAGAAATAAGGGGAAATCCTTCAATTATTAAATAAACTACTACGAGAACAGTAGCAATTTTTAAAGTAAAATTAATAATCATTTTTTGCTTTAGAGATATTTTTTTACTTCTTCCAAATGTCGCAGAAATTAACCGATTCAAAAGATAAAGGCTTCCTCCGATAATGATGAGATAAATTAGTGCTTCTAAATCTGAACTAAAAATAGTCATTTTTAAATTACCTCCATGCTAAATCTTGATTAGTTTTTTCATTTGCTTTCCATCCATAATTTATATCTTTTTCATAAATTTTGAATAGAATTTCTTTCATGAAGGGATCTGTATAGGTCAAGATTAATTTAGGATCCTCCGTTAGAATTTGAATAGTAATACTTAATCGAATTGTTAATGCACTAACCGTATTATTAGCATAGAAATATGGTCTTATCCCAAAAATAGGTTCATATTTATCAAATATTGGCTTTAATAATCCTTCAAGTTGCTCTGAATCTACTGAACCTAGAAGCTCTACAACTTTAATATACCGAGTTAATTTTTTTTCACCAGTAATAATTTTTCCAAAGCTTTTTACAACATCAGAAATTTCTATTTTTTTTTCTTTTTTTAATGGTTTATGAGTATAACGAACTACTGATGAACTAAAGGCGGTTTTATTCGGAATATAAGTGATTGATCCATCAAAATCTTCTAATTTCAAATTATTTAGAGTAATTTCTTTTACGATGCCTTTAATTCCATTAGTTTCAACTAGATCACCAACCTCAAAACCCTCTGATGATAAAAGCATTACTCCTGAGGCAATATTATTAATTACATTTTGAAATGTCAGAGATATTGCGACAACCAGAAAAGAAATAATAGCTACAAAATATATTGGTGAAATTATAAAAATCAACCAAAATGGAAATACGAGCCATATGATATTAATAATTAGCATGAATATATAACGAAGTAATAAATTTTTAACTAAACTTTGAAATACATCAATCAAAACTGATCTTAGAACATAGGCAACCATATTTAGAAGTAAAATATTCAATAATAATTGCCCAAAACCAAGATAAAAATAAACTAAAACAAATATTCCTATAATTACTATCCATCCAATTATTTTATAAATCCTTTTCATACGAACTGAATCACTTAAAGTATTTCCTATTTTAAGAATCTATATTTAATAAAGAAAAAAAGTAAAATTAAATTAAAGATGTATTTATGGCTTCTTTTCTCTTAAAGCTCGTACCATTGGCACTTCTTTTCCTGATAATATTTCTAGCATAGCTCCCCCGCCAGTAGAGATAAAGGAAACATCTTGAGCATATCCAGACATCTCTGCGGCAGTTCCCATTTCTCCACCTCC
>JBHLLM010000479.1:533-2649 GCA_048885575.1 Candidatus Hermodarchaeota archaeon | reverse complement strand
CCAGTCCTGCACGGTTTCCAAAAGAACCCCCAGGCCATGAGCGCAATGATTGCGGGCGCCAATCCCCGTCCGGCCACCCGGCCGCAGCCCGGGTGTCCATGTGCGGAAAACCATCCAGCGGGTGCGTTTATCCGGGTCGTTCAGCCAATCCCAAAGGATGGCTGGTGGAACGGGGTAGTCATGGGTCAGGACGAGATCCGCATCCTCCGGAGTTACGTATGCATGCCGGGCTTCGGTCAAGGCCTCGTAGCGGGGCTGAAGATCCAGCAGCGCGGTTTTCACCTCACCGAGGTGTGGGTATTCCCCGGCGGCGCGCGCCATCCCATCCGGCTGTATCCCGATGTGGGCCAGACTCTGGTCGGTGAACAGGATATAGGCATCGGTCTCTTTTATGTCACCGACCTGGTCCTTCAAGAGCCGGTTGCGCACCAGGTTCGCGTCCAGACCTCCCAGCTCGACGTTCCCTGCCAGCCCGGACCGCACCGAGTAATCTCCAAAATGAACCAGAAACTTCAGATCCAGGGATGGGACAGCCTGGCAGGCACGGCAATCGCAGGTGTTGTTCCGGTGTATGGCTTTCACCCGGTCCCGAAACACAACATACGTCGCCTCGCTAAGCTCGATAAGGCTCTCCCCGCGCGTGATTTTGGCCTCTGGGGCATACGTGAGCACCCCATCCCCCTCCAGGCTGGCCAAGTACAATGGCGGAGTAAGCTGATGGATGATCAGCTCCAGCAGCTCCTGCACCACGCCCTGGGCGTGATCCAACTCAACACCGGCCAGATAGGCATCAAACCCGGAGATATCCGCCAGAAGAAGGTACCCCGTTTTTGAGTCAGATGGCATTATTGCCTCAATCCCCCGAATCTACCAGGGCAAGCGAAACCGGTGCAGCTTCCAGGTCTTTCATCTCCTCCTGAATCATCTGATCCGCCCGGTTATACAGTTTCTTCACCATCATATTGGCAAAACCTTTTAGCATCAAACGGGAAATAAAATTACTGTTTTTCAATTTAAGCCGGTGGTGAAGGCGGGTACCCCGTCCGCCCGCAAGCGGCTCGAGCTGGACGGTATCTAGGGTGTCCATCCGGGATTCCTGCCCGGCTTTCGCCTGCCCCTCGGTAGTGTAGTAATCAAATGGGCGCCAGTCCAGGATCGTCTCGACCGAGATCGCGTCCTTACCATGGGCGCAGTGGTTCTTGGCGCCCACACCGGTACGTCCGCCCGGACGGGTAGCTGCGCTCCATTGTGGGCCCGCAAAATATTGAGTCCTTTTGACCGGATCAGTCAACCAATCCCAGACAACTGGCGGCGGGGCGGCAAATTCATGGATGATAATCGCATCAGCTTCTTCTGGCCGGATCATCACCGGCCGGACTTTCTTGAGCTCTTCATAGCGGCCCCGCAGATCCAGACAATATGTTGCGACACTTCCCAGATGGTCGTAACTCTCAACCTGTTCGTGCATCCCATCCGGAGGAATCCCCATCCGTTCCAGACAGACCTGGGTAAAAAGCGCGTAGGCACGCCAGCCATGCGTTTCATAAACATGGTTTTTCGTCAGCCGGTGCACCAGGTTGACATCCGACCCGACCAGCTCTGTGATCCCAGAGACCTGCTGCACCATGTAGTCGCCAAAATGGGCCAGGAATTTGAGGTCAAGCTTTGGGATCGCCCTGCAGGCATTGCACTCGCAGGTCGTATGGCGCACAATCCCATCCACCCGCCCGCGAAAGGCGCCATAAGTCGCTTCAAGCATTTCGAGCACGCTCTCCCCGCGCGGCACCCGGGTAGCAGGCGCATATGCAAATACGGCATCGCCCTCCAGCTTCACCAGCTTCAGAAGTGGTTGAAAACGATGGACGATCAATTCGAGCAGCTCGGTCAGAACAGCCTGGGCATGATCGAGTTCAGTCTGAGCCAGGTACGATGTGTAACCCGAGATATCACCGATTATGAGATAGCCATTCCGGGTGTTAATGCTCATCAAATTTACTCCTGACCGCGGGTTCCGGGCGTGCAAGCAGGCCCACACACTACTTGAAAAACAGCCCTACCAACTTCCCAGATGAGATCAAGGTGAGATCCAGAAAGGCACATGGAAGGGTTTTTAACA
>JBHLLM010000479.1:0-523 GCA_048885575.1 Candidatus Hermodarchaeota archaeon | reverse complement strand
ATGATCAGCCTGCAAAGCCTTGAACTGCACAGCAGGCCTCCGAATAAACGCGAGCTGATTAAATAACCGCAATGGACCCTGGCGGGCATGCAGGCTATGATGCTGCTCCAGAATCTGGCGAAGTTATTGAAGATGTAGCACAGACATATCGTCCGGGAGAACTGGGCGTATTGTACCTGATCTGGAGGGATCAAGCAAGAAGATTGCTGGGAAAATGAATCATCAACCGACCTTGTGACAGAAATGCGCACTTCTTGAAGAATTACTGTATGATTGGTACAACTTAACATGGGCTAGAAAGGGCAAATCTGTCGAAAGGCAGAGACGCAAAGTTACGGGTCTAACCGGCCGTAAGGCCGTATGACTGCCGGACTGCCTAAGCTTTCATTCATTTATATAAAACCCTTAGGCACTCCGGCCTCAAGGGTTTTTTTAGTCCAATCAGAATTTCTGTTCGCTCGTACAGTAACAAGGAGGGCGTATCGATCTTCTAGAGCTTTAGAAACGGCAAACCGGTCGAAAG
>JBHLLM010000478.1:0-2651 GCA_048885575.1 Candidatus Hermodarchaeota archaeon | reverse complement strand
TTACCAACAAATTACAGAAAAAACACCTATCAAGTTATTCAAAGAAGAGATGGGCTTAAATGAGAATTGACAATGTCACTCTTAAAGATTTAAATGAAATTTACAATTTGGAAAAAAAATCTTTTAAGAAAGATGCTTTTTCTAAAGATTTAATTGAAAATTTGATAATAAGGAATACTTTTTTCTTTAAACTTATAAATGAAGAAATATCGAACGAAATTATTGGTTTCATTATTATCGTTCAAGATCGAGAAGATAGAGTGAATTTGGTTAATCTTTTAATCAAAAAAAATAATCAAAACAAAGGTTATGGAACTCATCTTTTAAATTATACAATAAAGAAAGTTAGAGAACTACATAATATCAAATCAATAGTTTTGAATGTGAACTCCAAAAATAAACCAGCTATAACATTGTATCAGAAATTTAACTTTCGAATTGTTCAGAAATTGGAAAACTACTACCGGCAAAAGGAAAGCGCTTACTTTATGTTATTGAACATTTAGACTTTTTCTAAAAACCAAGACTTATAAATAAATTCTATTATAAATTTTGTATAGAAGCTATTGAAAATTTGCTCAAAAAAGGAATTAAAATAAAAGTATTGAGGTATAATGACGCCTTTAGGTGACGAATTAAAAGAAGAAATCAAAAGAGGAGTTACTCTCCAAAAGGTTGACGAGGAAGAAATGAAAAAGCGCGAAGAAGAGAAAAAGCGACGAATGGAAGAATTAGAAAAAGTTAAAGAAGCCTTAGGAGCAAAAGATTAAACTTTTTGTGTTTTTCGTATTTTTAATTTTTTTTCTTTATTTTTCGTAGGAAGACAGACCTAGATACAATTTATCTTCTTTCTTAAACTATACTATTATATAACTATTAATTAAGCAAATTTGAGTTTTGGAGTTTGAAATTGTAGTTGAAAATTTTAGAAATAGATAAAAATAACGAAAATATATCGGTAAGAACCGAAGATCTAAACGATTTATGGACATTATATAATGTTATTGATAAAAATGATGAGGTCTCAGCTAGAACACATAGAAGGATTGTGTTAAAAGAAGGCTCAAAGGGAGAAAGAAAACAAATGAACTTAACACTCAGAGTTGAATCTGTCTCATTTCATGAATTTACAAACAGGTTAAGAGTAAAGGGAATAATATTAGAAGGTCCAGCAGATTTCGTTACTTATGGAACATATCATACTTTTAATATAGAGCCTGGACAGAAATTATCAATTAAAAAGGAAGAGTGGCTAAAAAGCGAAATAAATCGCCTTAGAAAATCATCTTCTTTCGAGGCTGATTTTAGTATGCTAATGATAGCAATTGAAACGGGATTAGCAACTATAGCTCTTATAACAAACTTTAGTCATAATAGGATAGCTACAATAAAAAAAAATATACCTGGGAAAAGATACGAACAAATGTTTAGAAATAAAGCTTACGAAGAATTTTTTAGCGATGTAAGCAGAATTTTAAGCGAAAATCTTAAGAACACAAAAATAAATATTATTGTAATTTGTGGTCCTGGAAGCACAAAGGAGCGTTTTGATCAATTTATTAAAGAAAAAGCCCAAATACCCAATTTGCCAAAAACCTATTGCGTTCAAGCGAGCTCTGGTACGGAGAGTGCTATCTTAGAGACATTAAAATCGAAAGAATTAAAAAACTTTAAGGAAAATGTAAAAATATTACTAGAAACCGAGAAGATTGAAGAAATATTGCAATTATTTTCCACTAATTCCGACCTTATCGCTATTGGATTTGACGAGATTTCTAAAGCAATAGAAAAAGGTGCAGTAAAAATACTCTTTTGCGCCGATATCTTAATTAGAGGAGCTTTAAAAGAAAAAAAATTACAAATCGAGCATATCTTAAATGAAGTTCAAAGGATGGGCGGAGAAATTCATATTTTAAGCAGTGAACACCCAACTGGACAACAAATTATCGATTTAGGATCTCTCGTAGCTATTTTAAGGTTCAAAATTTAAAATACCAATATGACTGACTTTAAAATGAAAAACCATATTACATATATAGACATTAAATCAGAAATTCCAATAATGGGGGTAGATTTTCTTGGTGTAATTGATAGGGGGACTAACATTATCGAGCTTAAACCTCTAACCCTATGTAACTTGCGATGTAGGTATTGCTTTGTCAGTTCTGGTGATTATACTATGAATTTTGTCGTAAATTCAGATTATCTCGTTGAAAAAGTCAAAGAGTTAGCTAAATTAAAAGGAAATTACGGTCTCGAAATTCATCTCGCCCCTTATGGTGAAATGCTACTCTATAAAGAATTATACCCTTTACTAAAAAACCTTTCGGAAATCAATGGTGTGTCAACTATTTCAATGCAAAGCAATGGATTGTTGCTTTCGAAAAAGATTATTGAAAAACTAAAACAAGCTGGTCTTACAAGAATTAACATCAGTCTAAATAGCTTAAAAGAGGAAACTGGCTGTTATCTATGTAATTGTACTCATTATGATGTGAATAATTTATTAAAAAATATATACACCTTATTGAATTACAGTATTCAAGTTTTAATCGCACCAGTTTGGTTTCCAGGAGAAAATGAAGAGGATATTGAAGAAATCATAGAGTTTGTAATCAAATTAAGGAGTGAGGGATTTTCTAAGCAGCAAA
>JBHLLM010000477.1:0-2692 GCA_048885575.1 Candidatus Hermodarchaeota archaeon | reverse complement strand
AATCTTTATATACTCTTTCCGTAATACTATAAACTAACGGTTTGCATCTATTCAAAAATTGCGATAAAAGAAGCGCTATTATTAACTAAGACAGAGACTTTGAGATTAATGTCAATTATCTCTATTAGAACTTGGAATGAGAGGGAACGAGATAAATGAAAAAGGACTATAAAATAACTTTGATTCTGATTTTTTTTTTTCTGATTATAATGGGGGGATTGTTGGGTGGAATTATTACTTCTGCTATCATATCTGTTTTCTTCGGTTTTATCGAGGAAGCTTTCTGGATAGGTGTCGGAGGTGGAAGTTTTTTAGGATTAATTGTTTTCTATTGTCTTTTAGGCTTTTTCGACGTTAATGAGGTTAAAATAATATCTATTTTTAGTTTAACAATTTTAATTTATGGAATTGTATTAGGTGTGTTGTTGGATGTAATACTATTCCCGAACCTTTTTGGATATACTGCTCCAGGGAGTTTAGGATGGGGAACTTTTTTCGGAACTATAGGTTCTATCAATCTACTTCTTTATATAGACTGGTATTTCTTTAAAATTCTTCCTTGGGGGCGCAAATCTAAACCAGAGGTTTCTTTTAGGGATCAAGAAAAAGTTAAGAAAACAGAGGAAAAAGACGATTATAAAAACATAGATTGGTTAAGGCACCAGTATTATGAATTAGGGAAGAGCATTCAAGATATAGCTGATGACCAGGGAGTTTCTATGATGGTTATAAGGAAATGGCTAGATAAACATAAGACGTGCCCTCATTGTGGTTCAATATTTATTGAAAATTTAAAATTTTGTGGAAAATGTGGTGAACCATTAAATAACTAGAAACGTACTCGAAAGAGGAAATATAAGGTTCAGTCTTAGAGTGGTGAGGTTTAAGTGGAATCCGGCAGACGAAATATTTTCATAAAAAAATTGAAATAAAAAAAAATTAGTTAATTTTAAAAAAACCTTTAATACCAGTTAAGATTCTTTGCTTTTTATTAATCAAAGAGATAAAAATTGAGGATAGTGCAAGAGTGATCGATGCAAATGGGGAGATTAAATTCGGATATTGAATTGAAGAGGGATCGGTTTCATCATTATGATTCATACCCTTGTCAATAACCCTTATTATATCAGTGCCATAAAAATGATTGCCATCAAGTAGATACCCTTTAACGACAACTTCAACGGTTTCTCCAACTGTTAATATAGAATGTAGGCTAACTCTATCAAATTTTACCATTAAATCGGGAATTCCATCACCATCAAAATCACCTAACTCTACAGGGCTTGTTTCTGCTGAAATCTCTTCGTTTAACAGGATAGTGGTTATATCAATATTATTGACATCAAAACCTTCAAACAATTCGATGTAAACGGTAATCCAATTCCCTTTACTTTTGAGATTTAAAGTAGCGGGATCAAAAACTATATCAGCAGCTATGTATTCTAAGTTCATCACAGCAAAAATAGAAAAGCTTGAAACTCTCGCATACACGATGTTATTTACAGTATCTATACTATCTCTCGGTGCTTTTCTCCATTTTTGGGAATTTTCATCGTAATGCATGACATACACGTGGTCTTCTTCCAAACCTTCATCGCCTCCGAAGATGCTATCATCGTAAGGCATTCCGATAATAATATTTCCTGTAAAATCAACGGTAGACTCGATATTGTAATACGTCCCCATTACATCAAAGCCCTCAGCTGCTTCAGGTTCCACTTCGCTAATTGATACGGTTGTAGTTCCCGCTACATCCACTTTATTAAATTCTAAAGAAATGTCGTTAATTGGATCAGAAACCAATACATCTGTACCAGTTGGTGTATCCAATTCTATATACGCATAGAAATCTTTACCAGGAGTCCACCCAGAGGATTTTTCATATGCATAATAGAAATAAGGTCTGCGATCGGAGGTTCCATTTGGCATACCCGTCCAACTACTATTGATCACATTAAGATTTTTTGGTTGAACCAAAAATGCACATGGATGTGTCTCCATTTGAAGTTGATTTTGAATTTTATTATAATAATCTTGAATTTCTAGCATATCAGTTGATGTTACAGCACTATACATCCACTCTTGAGTCCAAGAATCGCTATATTCTGCAAAATTGCTTGGTGATCCGTCTGAGAATAAGCCTATAATGTAATTTGATGGATCTAAGAAGTCAGGTATCCATCCCCCAGTATAGGTTTCTAGTTCATGATGTAAGGTAGTAATTTTATTCCAGTATGTCAACCAGTCAAAACCAACCAAGTCAACACTGATCCCAACAGTTTTTAAGTCTTCTTGTAAAGCTAAACCTATTTGATACTGAATAGGAGTTGGTGATTGGTTATTATAAGTATAATTAATGTCTTCTATCGAATTAAATACTGCGACATCTATCCAGTCCTGATCTGTACTAAACTCATCCAAATCTCTCTCACTACAGACCTGTCCGTAATCCGGGTCATTAAGGAGAGCTTGTCGAGCTGTAAGTATATCACTTACGCGATCTTCTCCAGCAGTAGGGATGGATCCATTATAGTACTTTATTCCTTTTGGTATAGGACCTCGTGATCGTTCTGCTAAACCATTATAAATTTCATCAATAATATAATTATAATCCAATGCAAATGTTATGGCTTTTCGAATCGGAAGCTCGAGGTTTATACAACTCAGTCCTAGGAAATTATAAGTTGATGTT
>JBHLLM010000476.1:0-2700 GCA_048885575.1 Candidatus Hermodarchaeota archaeon | reverse complement strand
TCGATAATCGATATTCCGTGCCGGGCTACCTTTTTACATATATGTCATAATTGCAATTTTTTTAAACCTATTTAAGGTTCTTAAAGTGAGTTTAATAGTGATTGGTTATGTTTATCTTGTAGGTGTTGATTTATTTAGAATCACATTAAACCTTGTAGAAAGAAATATTTTAGGCTTAATACTAACAATAAATATTCTCCTCTCTATAATTCTGGTGATTACTGGATTGTTAAAATGGTATTATGTTACGATTAAATATTATTGGTTTGAGATAAAAAAAATGAAGAATTCATTTCAAAGGATTAATAGGGGTTAGAAATGGACTAACTTGACTTGGTTAAATAGAAATTTTTAGTTGTTATTTAAATTGAATATATATAATTAAGGAATGATTGATGTAAATATGAAAAAATTCGCCCGTTTCAGTCTATTATATCTCTATTTAGTAATTTCGATCTTATTTTCTATAAGTTTATATTTCTTATTATTTGCAACTAAAATGCAAGAGCTTTTAAATGACTGGTCTTTTTATGTTGCTCTTATATTTTACTTGTTATCATTTGAAGAAGTATATAGGTGGGCAAAAAATGGTAAAAGGAGCGAAATGAGCGACATTGTTGCCATTTTGTTCTTCTTTTTTTTGATATTTTTTTTTTCAAAAGATATTCTAACTTCGGTTATGGGAGCATTTTCAATCTATTTATGGTTCGGAATATATGAAATAAAAGATTATCCCATTTTAAATAAGATTTTAATAATTTCTCTAGCAACTTATAATATAATTTTCCTATCAGGAATAATCTCAAATGTTTTAGGTGATCCTATAGTAGTAAACACAGCTTTTTCGTTTTCTTTTTGGATTATTCTTGGATTAGGATTTATCCTCTTCGGTCGTAAGTATATAGTTATATGGAGATTCATGTCTCCTGAATATTTGACATTATTTTTATACATAATTGCTTGGTTAGCTATTGTTTTTATTACTGAGTACACTCCTCTTAATCTTATTTCACAAAAGGCACTCCTCTTTGACTCCTTCTCAATTTGGGAACTTTTTATGAATGTATATACTATTTTAATTGTAATTAATTGGATTATTTATTTCATTTCTGGACCAATTTTAGATTTCATGCTTGGTATTAAACCACTTAAGGATAAAAGATTATTAAATTTAATAGATAAAGTAAAAATTGATGTTGGAATAAAAGGAAAAGTAAAAGTTGGGATAGGAAACTATCCCATATTAAATGCTATGGCTTATGGTTCGTTTTTCGATAAAAGAATCGCACTTATTGCAGAAAATTACACATCAGTACCAGAGGATGAAGTAAAAGGGATAGTAGCTCATGAATTAGCACATACCAAAGGAAAGCACACATTAATTTTGACTCTTATTACAACTGGAGATTTGGTCTTGAGAATGCTACTTGGAATTCCTGCCACATACTACGATTATACATTCGGAAATCCTCAACTACCTTTTATATTTTTCATTCTTCTAAATTTATTAATCTACATAATTCTGTTCATGTTTGTCAGAATATTAGAGGGGAAAGCCGACCAAAAAACAAAGAAAATTGGATACGCAAAAGAACTCGTAAAAGCTCTTTATAATCTAGAGAGCTTCTACGCTACTGGGCGTGAATTTGGGCTGAATACGATGCTTTTAAGTGAAGAAAAAATTACAACAAATAATCAAATTTTAAATTATTTAGACACAGCAGATTATATTAATAAATCCATAATAAAACCAAAAAGAGGATCTCTGCTTAGCAATATAATAAACTCTCATCCACTTACATATCACAGAATTGCTGCTATACTAGATGATAAATTGAAACCAACAAGAGAAATACTTCTTCCTTTTTTATGTTTATCAAAATCTAATCAAAAACATTATGCTAAATTATTTAATAACGCACGTATTAAATTTAAAGATATCGCTAACGAAAAATTTAAGGAGTATTTCAATATTAGAGATATTCCTGCTTTTATGAATAATATAAACAGAATTGAACTTTATAAACTTGATCTCGAACAAGATTTTATTTTTTTTCATAAGTTTACAGAGGAAATTGTTATCGGTAAATTAGAGAGTGTAAAATTTAATGATGATATTTGTGAAATCGACGAGTATATCGTTAGAGATTTCAAAACAGATAACAAAATCCATCTTAATTCTTCAGAATATTCAAAAAGACATGTTTCACTGAAAGATGATTATTTTTTGGAAAAAGAGGGAACTGTAAATCTTATAGATATATCTCTTAGTTCATCTCAAAAGAGATCTAAATATATTTTTTTAGATAAGGATGGTCAGAAGATTTTTAAAAATTTACGGAAGACAAAACTCCCTAATTCCATATCTTCACTCAAATTATATACAGATAAAGATATATTTTTCACTACAAAAGGAGAGACGCAGATATTAAGGTGTTCAAATGTTATAATCTCAAAGAATTTTAAAGACTCAGAATTACATTTTGAAACTATTCCTCTAAATAATGGAAGTAATAAATTTCATTTTAAACTTAGGGATTTGATAATTAGACCAAAAGATACTGATATAGTTATAAATAGAAATGAAAAAGGAATGAAGAAAGAATCTAAAATTTTCGAATGGCTGATAAAAAAACAGCTTAGAACTTATATTTATCTGAAAAAACCTGTGAATAACTTAGAAATTGGTTACATTCAGAA
>JBHLLM010000475.1:0-2704 GCA_048885575.1 Candidatus Hermodarchaeota archaeon | reverse complement strand
ATTACTGCTGTAGGAATAGAAGTGTTAAAAAAGTTTTAAACCTTAAGATTCTATTTTAATCGAACATTTAATAAAAATCAATTTTATTAAAATATTCATAATACACTTAAAGCATTATCCAAATTGAGCAATTAAAGATGAAATTAGGATGAATAATTATTATAAAAGCGAGAAAATCATTTTTCTTGTAAATATGTTAAAATTTTAGCACTTAAATCTTTCTCAGTATCTTTTTTTCGTTTATATTGTTCCGATCTTAAAGTTGAAGGAAGTTCGATTATTTCTTTTTGGTTTTGATCAAATATTTTAGGATTTTTTGCAACCCATCGAGAATCATTCTCTGGTCCAAGTTTCTCATATTCGAATACTAATTTTGGTGTTATTTTAAATATATCTTGAAGAAATTCTAAGAGTCGGTTTTTATGTAAATGTGGTGATTCTTCTATCAAAGAATCCCAGTCATAAAAATATTTATTTATAATTTTTGACTCAACTGTATAGAGATCATAATTAGAATCTATATAAATTGCTCCGCAAATAGCTTCGAATATCTCAGCTAAAATCGATGTACCTTCTATATTTTGCTTATTTGATGCAATTACATATCTCCAAAGATTCATTTCGAGAGCTTTTTTTAAAAAAGTCTGATTATCTTCTAATTGTTGCTTTATTTTCGTTATGATACCTGGATTTTCCTCACCTTCATTATACAATTTCAGAATGAAGATTAATTTAATAACCGCGTCTCCGAGAGTTTCCAAAATTTCGTAGTGTGGTAAATTGTTCTCATTTCCATATTGAGGTGTAGTTAATGCTTGATATAATATTTTTGGATCATTAAATCTATAGCTAATTAAATCTTCAAACCGACTTAGTTTGTTTTTTGTAGTTTTATCCATAAATATAAAAAATGAAAGGAAAAATTTAAAAATTTAAACAAAGGTAGCTTATATATGGAGCGGGAAATGGTTGATAAAACACTTTTGTTACTTAAAGATATCGATGAAAAAAACTCTAAAATAGAAGAATTAATTACAGATATGTCAATATCCTCTCGAAATGACCTTTTAAGAGACATCACCCAAGATATTTTTGAAAAAAATAGCCTTATTAAGGAATACGGTCTTTCCAAAGAATCTATTTGTACTCCCTTGTCTTTGGATCCAGAGATTATTTCAATTAATACACTTCTTGACAATCTCGTTTCTAACATAGATAGTAATCCATCTAAAAAAGTTATATATTTAAAACTCTTTCTTGACAGATTTCACGATATTTCGGACCAGGACAAAAAAGTAATTATTCAATCTGTTAAGGAAGAAGATACATCAGCATTAAAAACAAAGATGCTTTCCCTAATAAAAGTTTTTAAATTGGAAATTTAAACTTGTTGTCAATATTCTTAAGAATTCAATTAATTAAAAAAGAAGTTTGATAAAAATTATAACTTTAATACTTAAAAAGTTTTAATAATGTTAATGCTTTAAAAAGCCCTCTTATCCTGATCTTATAAGTAAGAACTTTGCCTACAACACTACCAACACTAAGATTTTCGCTTGTTAAAAGCTCAACGAAATCGTTTGTTTTTGCTTGTATTCGCCCGTCCCATCCTGCATTTTTTTTCTTAATGTTTTCTTTTGTTTTATTCTCTACTTCTTCGACATGTATGGTTCCCTTATCAATTACAATTAACGCAGCATTTTTACCATCGGTCGCATTCAAGAGAATTTTAACCGTTCTATCCCGAAAATCCTCCTTAAATTTATCAATGCTATTCAAGGGTTCAATTTGTTTAGAAACAACACCCGCAAATCCTTTTAATCTTATCTTTTTTTCTTCTGTCATATTAATCAGTTTTATGATATAATATTATTCACAATGAATTTTTTTTTTCTAATTATATTTTATTATTTTAATTTTCAGTTTTAAAATTACTAATATCATTTTAACCTTATGTCCAAAAGGAGAATTAAGAATTGAACTAATAATGGTGCGCTTTTAAAAAGAAACTAAAAATCTTCTGCTCCACCTAATTCAAAGAACTCTTCAAAAGCTTTTCTGTCTTGTGCAGATATTTTATCACTAGATATGGTTTCCTTCACAATGATAGGAGCTGTTTCCTTCTCATCGTGCATTATTTTCTTAACAATCTTAAAATCATCTGCTTCCGAATCCAAATCAAATTCTTTATCGCACGCTTTGCAATATACCTTGTTGTTCTTAGGAAAAACAATATTATCGCAATCCGGGCAAAATTTCATGATTTCGATTACCACCAAATTTGTATGTTTTTATTAAATTCTATCGTATATCAGTAGATCTAACATTTATACAATATTCTTTTATCAATTAATTATAAAACTACTTAACATTTATAAATTTAATGGCGACCAATTATTCATGTATTTAAATTTTTCTTTTACGTAATTATTGTATTACTAATAATTTGGCCATGAGAATTTACTATGCGAAAGTGGAGATTATCAGAATTCATATCTTCATTTGTCAATCATCTAAACTTAGTATAAATAAATATTTAATTAAAAAGAAAAATTAAACTTTCTCAACTACAAATACATTTAAATGAGTTTTTTAGAATGAACAAGAAGAAAGACGATATTTTAATAATAGGTCATCGTGGTGCAAGTGCGATAGCACCCCCAAACACTTTAAAAGCGTTTGAAAAAGCCATTGAATTAAAAGC
>JBHLLM010000474.1:0-2711 GCA_048885575.1 Candidatus Hermodarchaeota archaeon | reverse complement strand
GGTATAATTGAGGAACATTCTCAATTTAAATCAAGTCTCGATAAATCAACGGAAATTAAATCTGAAAATCCATCTATATCTGAAGCGAATGGATACAAAATTTTAGAAGCTGCTAGAGAACTCGCCCTAGAAGATAAATACGACGAAGCTATGAAACGATATAACGAAGCTTATAGCATATTCAAACATCTTAACTATGATTATGAATGCAAACAAATTTTATTACAAATAAATGATATTAGAGATTATCAGAGATGGGCACAATTAAGAAAATCTAAAGGAATTCAACTAAATGTAAGAGACATTGTTGCTTTAGCTTCTGCCGAAAAAAGACGCCTTAAAATACAACAAGGTTTGGGAGTAAAAAGAACTCCCACAGAACTTGCTGGAATTAACCTAAAAAGATCAACTGAATCTACGAAAATTTCTCATAAATTATTTGAGCAAATGAAAATGAACGAGCAAAGGGAAGAACAACTAAAACAACAAACATCTACAATTGCAATAGAACAGCAGGAGCTAAGAAAAATGAAAATGAGGGAGAATCAAGAAAAAATTCAAATGTTAAAAGAAAAGAAAAAACTAGAAAATGAGTTAATTAGTAAAGGACAAGAACTTTTAGAAATGGGAAACCAGAAGCTCAAACAAAAGGATTACGATGAGGCAAAGAATTTATATAATCAGGCAATTGAATTGTTTACTCAGCTTGGTTGGCTCGATCAAATAACAATATTGAAAAAAGAATTATACAATATCGATCTATATAAAAAAGAAGAGGAATTGAGACTTAAAAAAGCGTCTCTTAGTAAAAAAAGAGGAGAGGAGGATTTTCAGAAGAGAGTTTCCGAAGTTTTAAACGAAAAGCAAAAACTCCAAGAAAGGAAACAAGAAAGACAAAGGGTAGTATCTCCCGAGATAAAAAATAAGCTAGATAAGGTAGAATTAGTTCGTGCTAAAGCAGATAAAGAGGAACATATGAACAAATTTTCTAGAGTTTTATCAAGGTATGAGTATATTCTTTCGGTTTATAATTCTATTCCTCAAGATATTATTGATCTATCAGAAGAAATTGCAAATGTGGAAGAGAAAATTATTAGTTTAAAAGCGAAATTGTAATATTTCACGCTTCTTTTTAATAACTTATAGATATAATCGCGATATTATATGAAGAACCCATTTTTATCTTTTTTTCACGTCCCCAATTCTAAAGAACTTTTAGATATAGCGTTCAGTAGAGCTATGAGAAGTAGTGCTCAAGTCTCAAAGAACGCTCCTATACTGTTAAAGGCAAAAAAAAAGGAATTCAAAAGAATTAAAGTAGCGATCGAGGAATTAGTAGAAAGAATTTTGGTAATAATTAAAAATGTTCCAATAATTGACGAGTTACCTGATTTTTATAAAGAGTTAGCCTCGCTCTTGGTAGATGTTGACGAACTTAAATTAACTCTTGGCAAACTTAACGGAATTTTGCCTATACTACATAAATTAGAAAGAGAATATTCAAAAAAATTAAGTCAGATTGAAGTTCCAAAAAATGCAGATCAAATAAGAAGATCTGCGTTTGGAAGAATTTCTTCAATAATTGAAAAGCAAAATAAAAACCTCGAGTATTTAAATAGTGTAAGAGGAAAATTAAGAGAAATTCCTTCAATTGATGACATTTTGCATTGTATTGTAGTAGCGGGATATCCTAATGTAGGTAAAAGTAGCTTTGTAAAACAAATTTCAACCAACAAAAAAATTGAAGTTCAAGAATACCCGTTTACAACTAAAAAGCTTATTATGGGGCATTTTGAAATCGAACGACGATTTGATAAAATTAAATTACAATTTCTCGATACGCCTGGTATATTAGACAGACCCATGTCTCAAAGAAACAACATAGAACTACAAGCGATCTTAGCACTACGATTAATATCAGACCTAATTATTTTTATATTCGATCCAACCCCCGCTTGTGGGTATTCAATTGAATCTCAACTAGATTTATATCATGAAATTAAAAATAATTTTACAAAGGAAGGAAAAATTGAAATTGTAATCATTTTCAATAAAATGGATTTAGCAAGTCCTAACGAGATCGAATATCTTAGAGACATGTTGAATAAAAAAGAAAGCGAGTATTTTTTAATAAACGCCCTTTCTGGAGAAAACCTAGAGTTAATAAAAGCATATTTATTGAAGCGTTACGGAGATAATGAATAAAATTTGAACTCTTAAGTACCTAATGCTGATTAGTAATTTTTATATGTTTTTTAAAAGAGAATTAATTATGGAGGAATTTAATATTAATTTTGGAAATTTAAAAGTAGATCAGTTAGCTTTCGTCTATAAGGATATTGAAAAGCAAGCCAAAATAATGGAATCAATATACGGATTTTCTAAGTTTATTTTTGGAGATTGGGAAACTAAAATAATGAAATTTCGAGGAAAAGATTCAGAGGTTACTTCAAGGAAAGCTTTCAGTCGTTTAGGTTCTACTCAAATAGAGTTAATACAATGGAAATCAGGAAATTGTACATATAAAGAATTTTTAGATGAAGGTAAAGAAGGATTTCATCATATGGCATGTTATATCGAGAATACAGAGGAATATATTAAAAAATTTAAAGATCAAGGGATCGATATTCTGCAGGAAGTAGAAGTTCTATATACCCAATGTACATGCATGGATACTCAAGAAACTTTTAGCGTGATTGTAGAATTATTGG
>JBHLLM010000473.1:0-2715 GCA_048885575.1 Candidatus Hermodarchaeota archaeon | reverse complement strand
TAAGAAATATCAAATATGGGCCGAGAAAAATCCTCCTAAAATTTAAATAATTAAAATTTTTACAATTTTTTTTATTATTCGAATTCTAGATTTCGTATCTTTTTCACGATATAGCCCTCTTTTTTATATATGAGCGCATAACTATGTCCCATAATTCAGGATCAAAGCACCCCTCATCAATATTTTTCTCGAAATATTGAAAATCACATTCAAAATCATCCCCAGAGATAGACTTTCTTCCTAATTTTAATTTGGAAATTTTCGCACACCATCATTATATTTATGTCTAATAAAAATGTTATGTATATTTAAAGGAAAAATTGGAGGTAGGGTCTTAGAGATGCTTTACCAGAATTTTTCTTTTAAATAAATTTGCGTTCATTAGAACTCAAACAATTATATATATTTTTACCATTAACAAAAATGATATGTGAGTTCTGTGGTGTTTTATTAAGAATTTCTGAAAAGAGAGTTGTTAAACATGTAAACATATCTCAACCACAGCAAACTCATCAATTTTGCTCTCACAGATGTAAAGATAAGTGGTGTTTACAGCTTCAAAAGAAAAAATCGCGATTGATTGTAATTTGGTCAGTCGGTTCTTATGTAGGAAGATACTTTTTCGTAAAGAAATTAATGAAAGTTAAGTCCTTATCACTGTTAGGATCAGAAACAAATAAATCTTACTTTAAAGCCAATTTTCACAAGATCGAATCGTTGGAATTGGTGAATCTAAACGGTAGAAAGGTATTGAAGGTAAAAACCTGATATAAAATAGTAGAATTCTACTTCCTTGATTCTATATGCTCAAGAGAAGTAAGATGGCTTATTGAAAAATCGTGATACCCGTCATTAGCAGGCGATTTAATCCCTTCTGCACGGATATAATGGCCAACGCGGGGCAAAAAGCCATAAGAGTTTATCTTTGAGGTGCTCACTAGCACGGAATACATCTCCATTCCTACGCGAACTGTTAGTGACATATACCCATATGTGTAGCTACGAGAGATATGTCTTTCTCCACCCCTAATTTCAACTATTCTTCCTTCAATAGTACTTTTTCCCTTATGCGACATTAATAATCTCTCTTGAATTGTATAACTAATAGCAAACAAAAAGCTAACTCATTTTGTTTCATGGTCTAATAATAATTTAAATATAGAACATAGAAATTATTTTTAAAAAAAAGGTCCAAACTTCTCATAGACACGAATTAGATTATCGCGATAGAACTGAATTTTTTCATCAAGTGGATTTAATTCCGAGGCAGTTTTCATCACTTCTTCCGCTTTTCCATGGTCTCCTTTATCCATATGAGTTATTGTGAGCAAACCCCAAGCTTCTATTAGCGTATTATTTAGTTCTGTTGCGGTTTCAAAACTTTTAATTGCGATATCAAGTTTTCCCATACGCCGGTTTACAATTCCAAAGTAAAGCCATGCTTGTTCATTTGAAGGATCTTTATCTAACAGGCTATTTACAATAGTCAGAGCTTTTTCATTTTCTTTTACTGCAAGAAATTTATTAATCTGTTCAATTGCTTGTTTGTTTTTAATTTTGTCTAGTTCCAAGGCATGCTTCACAAATATTTATTTACTAATTATAACTTGCCCAAGCTTATTTATATAGATATAATATTAATTCTTTTTAAAAAAAAAGGGTACCATGGGAATATCACTTGATAAAAAATGACAAAAATAGAATAAAATACTTTTAAAATAGTTCAGGATGTTTTTTTTCAATATTATTTAATGTCGATACTAAATCGTAAAGGAGTTTTTCGTCTTGACATTGATTAATTGACTCCGATAACTTATTAAGGAGCGAGTTTGCTAAATTTTTCTCGTATTCAGTAGGCTCAACTAAATGATCTTGAAAAATCTCGTCAAATTCTGCTTCAAACCACCGGAGCTGTTCTTGAAATTCTTCCTTTTGCAGATTCTCACTATTGTAGTTTAGAAACATACGTCTCCTCAATTTAAAATTTTTTCAGTTATTTTAAACTACAATAATAGTTATATAACTTACATTTAAATTTAAGCAAGTCTGCGGGTTTTCTAATATGTCCTACGACAAACGGGAAAATGAGTTACCACTTAAATAATCGAAATACGTCGGATCATAAAACTTGAATAATCAAAAAAGTAGGGCATTAAATTACATCTTCAAAAAAAATAAGGGTTTGTTAATATTTTTGTCGGAGCGCAAATTAAATATTACAAGTTTAAAACATATAGCGTTAACATCCCAAAGATATAGCCAAAAACAACTGCTATTAAAAATAGAATAAATTGAATAACTAAAACAAATTGAATAGATTCTCCCCTTCCTTTCTTATAATACCTTATAACAAATATAACGCCAATAAGCATATTAACACCAAACCTAATGTAGTCAATGAATATTTGATCTCCATATAGGAACGATAATGGAATTCCGATTGCTAAATTAATTACCGACAATATAATGTTAATTCTTAAAGGAATTTTGAAGGATTTGTCCCATTTCTTTGAACTAGCATACATTTGCATAATATATGTACCCGCAATAAATAAAATGAGGGAAATTCCAAGAAATGAAATCAATACAAAAGTAATTACTGTAGCATAATCTAACTGAAAAATCATTTTTAATTCCTAATTTATAATTTAATAGATAATCAACTGAAATCTTCGCGTTATTTATAGTTTTTATTTATGAAAAATGTCCTCAATT
>JBHLLM010000472.1:0-2725 GCA_048885575.1 Candidatus Hermodarchaeota archaeon | reverse complement strand
TGTTGCAATTGGTGCAGTTACGCGGGTGCTGACTTAGCAGGAGTATCAAGATTTCAATATCCTCCAAACATTAGGGTAATTCGCGTGATGTGTTCAGGGCGAGTTGATCCTTCTTTTGTTCTAAAAGCTCTTAAAGACGGTGCAGATGGAGTGTTAATTAGTGGATGTCATATAGGTGACTGTCATTATATTTCTGGTAACGAATACGCAAAAGAAAGATTTGAAAGAATGCATAAAATAATTATAAAGCAATTGGGTATAGATGAAAAGCGCATAAGATTGGAGTGGGTCTCAGCTTCCGAGGGTAAGCGATTTGCTGACTTAATCACGGAATTCACAAACCAAATTAAAGAGTTAGGACCGCTTATAACTTAGTTAATATTCCTTGTTTTTTATCTCTCTTATGTAATAGTTATTATTCTATTTGGTAACCTTTTTTGTAAATTTATATAACAATATTAGAACTACAACAAGAACCACAGAGACTATAAAAATAACCATATATACTAAGGAGATTCCTCCAAAATTAAAAAATGGTTCAAGAGTTGTGGGAACGAATGCAATCCCAATAAATTGAAATGCCGTAGTTAAACCTGCAAGAGCACCACGTCTTTTTTTTGACAAAATCTGGCTATAGAACATAACTAATGTTATTAGGATACCTCCAGCTAAACCCATAAAGAGAAGTCCTATAGATGTGTGCGGAAGCGCCTCGGAATTATTACTACCGAATAGTACCAAAACTGTATCTGCGATGAGCAATGAAATCAATCCAATTGTCAAAGTAAGTTTTACACTTTTTTTTTTAATAATCAATCCCGTTAGAAATCCACCTATAAAGCCCATTACCCCGAATAAAGCAATAACTAAACTTGAGATCGTCTCCGATATTACGTGCGTAAATGAACGCGAGGTCCAGATTACAGTTGCAATAGATGTATGTGAAAGTAAAAAAGCAGAGATAACCAAAAGGATAACAGGTACACGACGAATTTCTTGAGCAATGTGGGAGATAAATACTCGAATTCCCTCATCACTTCTGACAACAGAATGAATTTTTCTTAATGTAAAAATAATGGTGATTCCTAATACAGTAATCCCCAAAAATATTACATATAGATATCTCCAACTTAAATTGATTAATTGACCTGCCAGTAACGGTCCAAAGCCGACTCCTAAATTAGCAATTGCACCTAGTAAGCCTATTTTTTTAGAAATCTTAGGTCCAGGCGTGATATCTGTAAGTAAAGCTATTAAGACGGGATTGACGAAACCGAAACCAATACCAGCTAAAACATTTGCAATAATAAAAATCGTTAGCGAAAACGATAATGTTGCTACAACCATTCCTATTCCAAAAACAGATAAACCTAGGAAAATCACGGGAAATCGTCCTTTTACATCTGAAATAGCGCCTGAGAATAGTTGGATTAGTGCAAATGGGAACATAAATGATGGTATAGCAATCAATAACGCGTTTGGAATAACTGAAAATTCGTCAGATAAAACACCGAATAATACTAAAATGACATTTCCAGTCAATGGACCCAATGCAAAAAGTATGAATATGATTGCTTCAACTAGTATTAAAGCTTTTTTCGGTTCTCCAGACATAATGAATCATTAAGTCAATTTTCTAAATTTATATTATAAAGAATTAGGATATAATAATAAACTCTATGCTAACAAAAAATAAAAAAAAGGTATTAATTTAAACTTATGATACTTCAACTGTTATCTGTGAGAAGAATGTGGTAAGCATTATTACAAATAAAATTAGGCCTGCGAGAACGAGATAGATGCGTCTAGCTTTTTCGTCAAACTTATCGTTTAAAGCAAAACTCAAAAACGCTATAGCAATAAAAAACATGCCTATATTAACGCCAATACGCGCAATATTTCCTACTATAACTACTTGGTATTCCATCCAATAATATATAAGATTAGCCCTCTCAACTTTTACAATGTAATCGTTATAACCGTATAAACCTTGCATGTAATTCATTTCGTTTTGCTGGTTTTCAAGAAGAAACCATGTATATGCGTTATTTGCAACTGATTTACTAATCATGAGTATAGTGCCAAAGATTATAGCCACCAATAATCCGTATATTAAGAATTTCGTAGCTCTTTGTTTATCCATCATTGGCAACATATCATACAAACTTTTTTTTCTTTCCTCTGTCCCCATTTTTAATCACCTTAAATAGTTTGCTTTTAAAACTGATACTAATACGGCCATTACATAAATTAAAAGAATTGCAATCCCGATTAATATGAGAAAATTATTCAATGCTTCTCCCGGGCCATCTATTTTTATCGTAATATCAAAAACAACAGTTGTGACGCTAGGAGGACCAGAGTTAAGGCCATAAACAATAATGTAATAATCGCCTGGCCAAGAAACCAATGAATCACCTACTCTGTCTCCCATAAATTCAATATAGAAATAAATTCCGTTAGAAGGCAGGGTCAAAGAATTAGTTCCAAAAGTGCTTCCCCCTGGTGAAGAACCCCAACCGAATTCAGAATATACAAATTCTAAGTTTAAAACTCCTCCAGGAGGGTTATCCAAACTATAGGCTTGATCATATGCACTTTTAGCTACGATTCTTATTGTAACGGATGAATTTTCATAAAATTCAGCAATTTCGATTATTAACTTTTGATCTTTACTTAATGTTACGGGGTAAGCAAAAGCGTCCCTTATGCTTGTGTTACTATC
>JBHLLM010000471.1:0-2743 GCA_048885575.1 Candidatus Hermodarchaeota archaeon | reverse complement strand
GTAGCATTTGTAGAAATTGAAGGAGAAATGCCAAAATCACGGGCATAACGAATTAGTTCGAATAAATCTTTACGCATTAGTGGTTCTCCTCCACAAAAGTTAAGCGTAACAACATCATTCGCTGCTAACATTCTTATAACTTTTTTCGCTTCTGATGTAGTTAAATCAGTCTTTGAGTATTTGTTAAAATTCGCATTTGCAAAACAATGCGAACATCTTAAATTGCAATTAGATGTAATATTCCAGACTACACTTAAAGGAGCTCCCATTGCGAAAGGTTTTCTTAAACCAAATATAGCTAAACCTTTAAAAAAATTCTTTATCACTCTTCGTGTTCTTGTATTTACATAGAATTGACTAATTTTATTTATTTCAAATCCATATACCGCAAAAAATAACTTGAACAATACAGAGAGAAACTTTGCTTGAATTCGGCATTTAAAACAAAGATCTCTTTTATTTCTTTTCCGTTTAAGCAGATATGAAATTGCGACATCAAATCTAGTCGAGTTGCATTTATGGCAATACTTAGAATAATTTCTTCCTAAGGATTGCAAACTTTGCTTCAAAAATGGAGCTTGATATATGTTTCTATTTAAAATTGTCATCTTTTCATTTAATCTCTTTAAATTTGCTTACAGAATATACTTTATTAATAGATTTTTCAATAAACAATTTTATTGGTTTAGGAACTATAGGATGAGGTTGAAATCCTGATCCACTATGAGTTAGCGCTAAATATCTTACGATTCTGGCTCTTTTTTTGCTATTGATCATATCAAGAGTTTTAAGAAAGAACTGCACATCATTTTCATCGTTTTGTAATCCCAAACTCATTCGTACGAGTCCAGGAAGATAAACAGCACCTAAAGTTGGAATAAACATCATGAATAATTTCGCAAAAAGTTGTCTGACAGGATGAATTCCTATTAAATACTTCACTAAAAGATGTGCGCAAAAACAACCACTACGAACACCAATACCCCCATGTTCCGCAAGTTCCCTCGCAACCAAATTGTATGGGACATTTTTTAAAGTAAAAGAGATGACACCTCCTCTTCTAAGAAATCTTTCATCATTTATGTCTTGAATTCCGTAAATCTCGATATCAGACATATTGCAAAGCCCACTTAAAGCAATCTTAGTTAATTTTCTTTCTTCCTGTTCAATAATATCCATTCCTATTCTTTTTAAGAGAAGGAGTGCTTTTCCCAAAGTTGCTATTCCAGCCAAATTCTCTTCTCCTGAAGATTTGATTTTTTCTAGAAAATCATTATTCAATTTCAATAGCTTCTTTCTCATGATTAATACTCCAGTACCAAATGGAGCATAGGTTTTATGCCCTGAAAACGCGAAGAAATCTATTCCGGTCTTTTTAAGTGAAACGCTTCGGTGAGATACCATTTGTGCTCCATCAATTAGCAGTTGAGCACCATACTTATGTGTAATTCTGCTAATCTCTTCCAAGTTGTTAAAACTGCCAAGTACATTGGAAGCCCCACACATACTCACTAAGAATATCCGCTTATTTCCGTGGGATTTAATGCGATTATATTCATTGAGGAGATTCTCCAATTCTATTAAATCTAAAAAGCCATCCTTATCTACGGACATTCTGATAAGAAAAAGATCAGAGATATAGCGCCAAGGGAGTTCGTTAGAATGATGGTCTAATAATGAATTAACTACAACAGGTTCGATATTTCCTAAAAATGTTGTTTTTAAAATATTAGCTAAAATATTTATAGCTTCAGTTGTATTTGCTGTAAAAATTATTTCGTATTCTTCTAAGGGAGCACCTAAAAATTCTGCGCAAATGTTTTTGACTTCCTGTATAAGATTTTTCTTTTTATTGAGTGGGATTTTTAAAATTTTAGAAAAGATTTCCCATATGGGTAAAAATGTGGGAGTTGTTGCAGCATTATCCAGATTCGTATAGGATCTCAATCCTAATCCAGTTGGAATCCGAATATTATGTCCAATCCATTCTCTTCGAAGTTTTTTTATCAAATCGAGTCCTTTTAGTCCTGAAAAATCTTCTTGATACAATAACTCTTTAACTGAAAGTTCCTCCTTATCCTTCTCCATAAAGATATTTCTATTAAAATTTTTAACTATTTGCAGAGCTCTAGCAAAACAAATGACATTAATGATATTAGGGGTGCCTGCTTCGAATCTATCAGGAATATCTGATAATATTACAGAGATAGGTGAAACAAATTTTATTATTCCTCCACCCATATCAAAATTCTTGTTTGATATCAAAGTTTTCTTTTTTACTACGAAAGCGTGTACTCCTAAGGGCAAATTAAAATCTTGACTTGAAAGAATTATAAACTTATCTGCTTTAAAAAATCCCTTAAAGAGTTTTGATCTTCTAGGAGAACAAAATATAACGATATAATCTTTTTTATTTAATTTTAGATATTCAAGGACTATTTCCCTTGCTTTTTCAAACAATTCTGTTGTAACCATAGAAAAATGACCAGTCCCTCGATGGATATTAGAATATGTTTGGAGAGCTGCAAATACGCCTTTCTCTAAAGAAATGTAGGATTTATTATAATTCGGTTCTAATTCCAACATAGTAATACATTCTGAGATTCTTAAAAAACAGAACTGTCTTAGTTAATTTCTACATTACTGTTAAATTTCTTTCTAATGAAAATGGTATTAATTTTAGATTAGAAATTAGTAACTTTTAAATTTAATCAAATTGAGAATAGAATATTCACACATAGAA
>JBHLLM010000470.1:0-2743 GCA_048885575.1 Candidatus Hermodarchaeota archaeon | reverse complement strand
TCAGGTGTAAAAATTCTAACAGTGGAATTCTCAATTGAGGTTACAAATGTGGTTTCTGAATAATTCATTTCTTTTGCAATCCGTTGCATTTCATCTCCGGATAGTGTATCGCCGCTAATAACAACAGCAAGCTGATTTCCGGAATATTTCTGCTCTGCAAACACATCAACGATATAAAAAGGAATTCCATCAGATTTTGATTCGACCATAATAATAAACACGGATTTCTTGGTTAATTCTAAATTCTCTTTCGTATAAAAAGTTACAACATTTTAATATATTTTTAGGCTTCATTATATATTAAATCTTATCAAAAAAAATTCGCTTTTATAAGGATTGTTTTCTGTATTTATGTATGAGGATAATATGAAGAAGAGCTATGATAAACCCAATGAGGAAAGACAAAACCGTCAATCTCGCAGAAGATTTATGACTAAATTTAGTTTGAAAGAGTTTGGCGGAGCACTTGGCGATTGGGGTACGCTAATTCCTTTTATTATAGGATATATCTCAATAGTAGGGTTAAATCCTGCTGGGGTGTTTTTTTGCTTAGGAATTACTAATATTATTTTAGGGATTAAATTTAATTTACCCTTACCAGTCCAACCTCAAAAAACCATCGGTACTATTGCAATATCGGAAGTATGGAGTCCCAATTTAGTTATATCCACGGGGTTTGGAACGGGAATAATATGGACCATGTTAGGCTTTACAAAATTCTTAGAAAAAATAGTGAGGAAAGTCCCTCAGGTAGCAGTTCGCGGGATACAATTAGGATTAGGTTTAATTTTAGGTTGGACGGCAATCCAACTAGTAAGTCTTGATATCATGCTAGGAATTATTTCATTTTCAGTAATCGTTGTTAGCCTTAAATTTAAAAAAATTCCCTCCTCTATAATCTTGGTTGCGTTAGGAATTGTACTAATTATATGGAATCATTCTATTAATTTATCTGACATTCAATTTAAGTTGCCAATCTTTACAGTTCAAGTTCCTAGGTGGGATAATGTTTTGTGGGGTATGGTAATCGCGGGTATAGCTCAACTTTTTCTAACTTTAACTAACGTAATGATTGCCACAGTAAGTCTTATCAAGGAATTATTCCCTGAAAAAGAACAGGAGGTTTCAGCCAGCGATCTCGCTCTGAATATGGGGCTAATGAATATTTTTACTCCCTTTTTGGGTGGAATCCCTTTATGTCACGGGTCAGGAGGCTTAGCCTCTCAATATGCCTTTGGAGCGAGAACGGGAGGTTCTATGATTTTAGAAGGACTATTAGAGATTTTTCTTGGGTTGTTCTTATCTGATACATTGTTTTTAATTTTTAATACTTTTCCTCAAGCAATTTTGGGAGCTATGCTATTGTATACTGCTTTTTTATTAGCAAAAATTTCTTTTAAAGAATATAGCTTAAAGACTATACCAATCGTTATTATTTCGGCGATTTTTTGTTTAATCTCTAATATTACTACGGGTTTTATCGTTGGCTTAATTTTATATTTCGGTTATAAACTTATTGAGAAGAAACGGAATTCTACCATATAATGTTTTATATAACTAGTACAAAGCATTTAGAGCTTATTTTAAATTAAATTTAGCAAAAAAATTATAATTTTTATAAGTACATATTAAGTTTATCTAAATCTTTTTGGATTACGGATCGTTTTCTCTCTCTTTCTTCTTCTTCTCCATAACCTTGTTGATCTTCTTTAAGGTTAGTTAAATCTTCGTCGTAAGATTTCTCTACCATTATTCCATATTTTATCGCATAAGCTATTAACTCAGGAATTATGGTAATCATGCTCTTAAAACTAAATATTTCGCTTAATCGACTCAAAATCTTTATCATTTCCTCAAATGGATTCATATCAATGTCTTGGTTATCCATTATATTCATAATTCGTTTAAATAATACTTCATAGAATATTTCTAATTCTTGTTCACCTAAAGCATAATCATTTTCTTCTTCTTCCATTTTTCTCTCCTTAAATTTAATTATTCGTTATTTTGAGTTTTTATTAAGTTATAATTAAAAATTGTTTTTTTAAATCTTTATCTTAATTTTTTAATAATTAGATGGAATTTTCTTCTCGATTTATTCAAAAAAAGTGGAGTCGTGCTGTTTTAAGCTATCTGTAAGAACTAAACAGAGTTTCTTTAAAATACCAGTATCAATTTTATCCAATGTATCGTTTGGAGTGTGCATGTAATCGTAAGCTTCTACTTCTCCAATTCCGTATCCTTGAAACCCTTTATCCCCTAAAAAACCTCCATCGGAATGAGTACCGAGAACTCTGTTCGTTAGATAGTGATTAATTCTAAGATTTCTTTTATTATTTAATAGTAGATTGTCGATATCTTGAGCATTAGACCCTTCCTTCCCTCCAGGAAAGAGATATACATGCCTAGCTATGGATTCGAAATTAAATGCTATTGATTTATTGGGATCGTAATCTTCTAAATTATTGAAGAAGTGCCGTATTCCCATGGTTCCGCATTCTTCAGCTCCAGTAAAAAGATGCCAAATTTCATAATTAAATAATCTGTTTTCAGGGATAGCAAAGTGATTTAATAGTTCTAAGTTGCACGCGATACCAGAAGCGTTATCAACGGCACCTTCAGAGTTATTATTTATAGAGTTAAGAAGTATTATTATTGATGCTAAAATATTTAATGCTAAAGGACACACAGCAATTAGATAAAAGATATCCTCAAACCCTAAAAATAAAATAAATTTAAATGG
>JBHLLM010000469.1:0-2747 GCA_048885575.1 Candidatus Hermodarchaeota archaeon | reverse complement strand
AACCTAAAAATCGAATATAAACATTCTGTACCAGAGAATTATCTTTCAAAAGAAGATTCACAAATTTTACTGTCTACCGTCCTTTTAATCCCACACGGAGTTCTTACTATGTCCCACATTTACGATGGATTTGTAGAAAGTTCGAACAATTTTGCAATAATAGATACAGATAAACCCAATGAAATTATTTGGATTTACCCGAGAAGCATCATAAGAAGTGAATTGGATTCATTCTGTGCTTCAATGAAACAATTAGGAAAATTATGTGACTGGGAAGTCTTTTTAAGACCTATTCTACCAGAGTGGTTACCTGATTTAGATTCTAAATTCTTAAAATATGTCGTAAAGCAATATGAGAATCTTATTCAAAAACCGGTAATTACAAATATCATTCATGGTGGATTAGAGACTGGAATGATTAGCACTCGAATAAGTGATCTTCAAATGGTTTCCCTAGGTCCTTCCATTGAAGGCTTACATTCTCCCAGCGAGAAGCTAAAAATTTCTGATGTGGATATAATATATAAATTATTAAAAAACATTGTTCTTAATCTTAAAGAATTAAGGAATTTATAGTTTAGAAGAATTCCTACATCTTCTAGCAGTTGATATAAATTCCAAAGAGATTGAAAGTGAAAGCTAATTTTATTTTTTTTCACGTATCCTCAAGTTGTATTACTTTATTTAGTTGGTTAATTGCCTTTTCTTTTTTAGATTCATTTAATTGGCATTCTGTAACTTTCCAAAATCTATATTCATGGTTTAAATAAGCTTCACAATCTTTTCTGATGTCTTCAGGGCATTCGTTAATTTGCCAGCATTGAAATATTTTTTGAGTAAAATATTTTTGAAAAATTTTTGGTAATTTTTCATATCTAAATTTAGTTTCTTTTAAATATTTGTCGAGATCGTTCGAATTATAAGTGTTCCAAAACAAAATCCTTTTGGATTTATTTTCTTCTTTTCGAAGAAAATCTAGCATTGCTGCCATAGCTTTACCTGTATATGTCGTTTCTAATTTAAAATCGCGTTTCTTACCCTCTAACTCATAGATTAAATCTACCGCATTTTGACCATCAATTGTTTTTACACCATATTCTGATCCCCGATATCCGCTAATCAGTTCGAAATGATCTCCATTGATCTTTACATTTTCGACACTATTATCTCTTTTATTCAAATACTTAATAGATTTTTTAGCGATACTAACGATAGCTTTAGGATTTACTATTATGTCTTCAGAAACATTTACAGCATAGACTTTAGTTTTTAACCCTAGTAGTTGGCAGCCAGCTGTTAGACCCGCTGAAGTTCCACTCGATCCTGCCGCTACAAAAATACAATCTGGTTCGGGGAGTAATCCATTTTCCATTTGTTTTTTTAGTTCAATCATAGCATTTATAAAACCAATAGAACCTAAAGGAGTGCCAATTCCTAGAAATGGTGACCCTCCTATAAACATTAAATAATATTTTGGATGAAACAATCTAAAAAATAAACTCTTCAGAACTCCTAAGTAAAAATTCCTTGTAAAGTGTAATTTTGCGCCAAAATAATCGTAAAGTAGAAGAGAACGCTGAACATGCCATGTTAAAGGTTGAAGAGATAAAAACAATTCGCATTTTAAACCAAGTTCCTTGGTTATTATTGCACAGGCCGTTCCATGGTTAGTCCCAATACCTCCTATTGTTATCATGCCTTTCTTTTTCTTGCGGATTGCCTCTCCAAAGATAAATTCATACTTGCGAGGTTTATTTCCCCCATATATTTTATGAATTTTATCATCACGCTTGATGTATATCTCTCCACCATTTAAATTCAAGTATTTTTCTAATTCACTTAACCTTTCAACTTTAGATGGCGTTCCCGTTAACAATGATACCCAAGGAACCTTTCCTTCTAGCTTTGGATATACATCAAACAAAAGTGGCTTTTTGTTCTCCATAAAGATTAAAATTTGTTATTAATAAAAAAATCTTATAATTACGAAATAATTATTTGACAATTATTTCTAAAGTAATGTAGATGACTTAATAATCGTTAATTTGAAAGAATATAAGTACGTCTACCAAATTATTTTAGATGTACAAATTTAAAGAGGTTTAATTGATGATAGATTTTAGCATTAGAGATTATTCCTTACTAGATGATATCGGTCCCGAAAAAATTATAATAATAAAAAATCCTTCGATAGATTTAAACGCTGTTCTAGTGATAGACAACTCTGTTTATGGAATTCCAGCTGGTGGTGTAAGACTTGCGCCGGATATTTCAATGGACGAGATGATTAGGTTATCGAGAGCTATGTCTCTCAAATTTTGTGCTTATAGATTGAAAATTGGGGGCGCAAAAGTGGGAATTTGGGGCAATCCTCTTGATATTGAGAGAAAAAATATATTGTTAACAGGTTTTGCAAATGCAACAGAGACTTTTATAAAAAATGATATTTATTACCCTGGTCCGGATATGGGCACAGATGATAATGACTTATTTAAAATATTTAGTGTTATGGGTGTTCCAAATCTTGCACCAAATAAAATTGGCTTACTTAAAGAAGGAATCCCCGTAGAAGAGTTATTTACGGGATATGGAGTAACCAATTGTCTTGAAGTTATTTATAATAATCTTTATAAACTCACAAAAGCGAAACAGGATACAAATCGAAAACCTAAAATTATTCTAGAAGGATTTGGTAAAGTTGGAACCGCAATAGCTATGAGTTTAAAGGAAAAGGGATTGTTACTTAC
>JBHLLM010000468.1:0-2765 GCA_048885575.1 Candidatus Hermodarchaeota archaeon | reverse complement strand
GATTATTTTACGTATCCATTTTTGAAAGGGCGCTCTCAAATTACCTTTATTTTGTTGTGGATATTAACGAAAGTACTCTAGGGATCATATCTTCTGCTGGAGCAATTGCTTATATTTTTGCGCCTCTCATTGGGCAGGTTATTACTTCAAAGATAGGAATTCGCAATGCTCTCATTCTTTCTTGCCTTTTCACACCGATTTTGACGGGAGCTCAAATTATTTACTTTGAAGCTTGGTTTTTAATCTTGTGTCGAGTCTTATTAGGACTTACTTTGGGTCTTTACTGGCCAAATTGTATGAATACATTAAGCAAATGGCAAAAAATTAGTAGTTCTGAGAGAGCAAAAAGGAATTTTCGAAATTTTAATTTTTCTTGGAACTTTGGTTTTATAATTGGGCTTTTAGTTGGCTACTTTTGGGCTTTTTTCTTAAGTGATTACTTTTCCATGATTATTTCTTGGTCTCTGTCATTTATGCTAGTACCAATTAGTTTTTTCTTAAATAAAGATTCTGTGGTCCACATTCTAAAAGAAGAATTAGAAATACACCTTGAAAATCCTATATTTGAAGAGGATTTTAAAATGCTCTCAAAAACAAATTCAAATTCTTCTATGATGATTTATCCCATTTTATTCTCGTGGATTGGAATTATTTTCTTATCGACCACAAAATCGATTTTCCTATTCACATATCCCGTTATTTTGAAAAACTACTCATTAGATTCTTATTCAACCTATCTCGTTCAGGGAGGAATTCAATTCTTTCAACTTATTGGTTTAACCTGGATTAATGTAATGCAAAATTATAAACGAAAAATATCTGTATTTGTTAGTTTAATTACTCTCATTGTTGTATCCTTCTCGCTTTTTTTGTTTGGGAATATTTGGTATATTGCCATCATCTTCTCAGTATCGGGTTTATTTTTCGGTTTAATTCACGGTACATCCATGAAAATCATGCTCGATTATGGAACATCCAAAAATACTGCTAGATATTCGACCATTAACGAAATTATTATTGGTATCGGTTTTGGTGTTACTCCTATTATAGCGGGTTATATTGTGGAAGTCAATTTGTATCCAGTTTTTGTTTTTATAATAATATGTGGGTTACTCTTCTTTTTCATTTTGATCTACCTTTCCCGAAATATTAAAAAATAATTGGATGTAAACAAGGAAACTACGAGTTTATTGTAAATAACCTATAAAATTAATTAATCTTTTATTCAAGTGGTCTTAAATATTAATTAAATAATTAGTTTTAAGAGAATATTCTTATGGCACTATTCGATAAACTTAATAAGCAAGAATTAAAAGAACTTCTCGTTAAGTGTTGGATGACCCATGATGGCTTGTGGTTTTATAACTGTGTAAAGGAGTTTGGTATTGAAACTGCGAACAAACTAAATAAAGCTGCTATTAAAATGCTTTCACCAATTGAGATGCAAAGAATTTTGAAAGCTCAAGGATTGGATGACATCAAAATAGAATCATTTAAACAGCTAAAAACCTTTATAGACAACGGATTTTCTATATTAAAGGGGGATTTCATGAAATTTAATTACACTTTTCCTGAACATAATGTTCTGCATTGGGAAATGGGAAAATGTTTCGCCTACGAAGGAATGAAAAGGATTGGGGTGAAAGAAAAATACGAATGTGGGCTTATTTATCGCCTTGGATGTTGGTTAGATGCTATAGGCGTTAAATATGAACTCGAACCTAAAATTAATGAGTGTTTGTTGCATACTCAAGAAAAATGTATTGGAGATTTAAAATTTAATTTTTCAACATAAAAGAGGAATATAAAAATGTATTTTTGGTTCATCTTTTCGATTTTAGGTATGTGTTTTATGGTTCCGCTTCATTTTTTATCTGTTGAGCACCTAAAATTTCAAAAAAAATATGGATTGGATAAAGGAAACAAAATAACTGGGATACTCGGACTTGTTTCTGGATGGGGCTTTTTTATATTTTGGTTTGGAATCTGGATATCCCCTCAACCTCGATTCATAATTCCTTTTATGGAAAACCTCAGTTTTGAAATCCCAATAATAAACTTTCCAATTAGAATCCTTCATTTAATAAGCTCTATTCCTTTTATTCTAATAGGCATCTGGTTTGGGATTGGGAGCGTAAGAGAAACATCCCTTAAAGTGGCAGAAACTCATAGGACAGAAAAGATTGTTTCGACTAAACTTTATTCTTTAGTTCGACATCCACAATACTTGGGAGGAATTTTTGCTCATATTGGAATTTCATTATTATTATCTTCTGGATTTTCTTTAATTTTTACACCTTTCGTGATTTTATTAAATTTTCTGGTATCTTGGAAAGAAGAAAAAGAATTAATTAAAGAATTTAGTGATGAATACACGAATTATAAGGAAAAAGTTCCAATGTTCATTCCAAAATTAAAAAAACGAAAATAAATTTAGAGAGGTAGGTATTTTTTCTGATTAATCAAAATTTAATGAATCTTGGTTGAGTTCCATTTCCTCTTCTTCAAAAGGACTAGAACAAAAGTAATAGCTATTATAGATACCAGAAAAACGGGTAAAACAAAATCAATGGTCATTGCATCCTCATTTCGCCAATAATCATAACCAGCTTCTATCCAAGCATTAATTCCCCCCAACATATTAAAGATCATCGAAAAGTTATTTGCTACCAAAATGTTGCTTGCTTGTAGACTTCTACTTCCACTTCTACAATATACTATTATCTCAGTATCATTATAAGATGCGAGTTCAGATAACCTTCCTC
>JBHLLM010000467.1:0-2802 GCA_048885575.1 Candidatus Hermodarchaeota archaeon | reverse complement strand
TCCCATCACCATAAATTAAAATTTCCTTATTTTGGAGCATCTGAGAAAAAAAAGTCTTTATAGCCATATCAGGTCGCCCTCGGGGTCCATAGACAGTATAGAACCTCAATATAGTGACTGGGAGATTATATTCCCTGAAATATAAATTTGCATAATTTTCTCCACATAATTTTGAAACTGCATATGGAGAAATGGGATTTTTGGGATGATTTTCATCAACGGGAGTGTATAGCGGATTCCCGTATACCGAAGAGGATGAGGCATATATTAATTTTCTAAGTGAAGGTGTCTTTGAAGCATATTCAAATACATTTACGGTGCCTACAATGTTGTTGGAAGTAACTTCAGAGGCATTATCGATTGAATATCTTACACCAGCTTGAGCTGCTAAATGGAAGATATAATCAATTTCATGATTAATCTTATTAAAAGTTGAGTTTTCAACGAGATCTGCCTTAAGTAATTTGTATTCTCGGTTTTGCTCGTAATTATTTAATATTTTTTGTAATTGTTCTTCCTTTCCGGGGTAATATTCGTTAAAGTTATCTATTAGAATGAGAAAGTTATTGTGCTTCAATAAAATCTCAGTTAGATGCGAACCTATGAATCCCGCCGCACCAGTTATCATAACACTTTTATTATTAATCATATTGTTATAAAATGTAAAATTTATAAATATTTTTCTTACTTTTTAATTAATTTTGAGTTTGAATTATCGTCCCACAAAAAAATAAATTTTTGTTTGATGGAAAGTTAATAATTGATGATTATGTACAATTTTAAATTAAGGTCAATAAAATTGATTTATCACATACGTAATCATATTAATTTCTATTTTTTCATTATTTCTTTAATTTCTATTATTCTATTACTTTTAAAATTAATGAAACTTGATGTTATTATTCCGTTAGGCACTAATTTGTTTCTTAATATTACACTACAATTTTTATGGATTCTATCATCGATATTTATTATTCTATTTTTACCATTTTATCCCTTTTTTTTCAAAATCTATAAAAGTGTAAAATTCAACCGTCTAGAAAAGTTATGCTTAACTATAGTATTTAATTTGAGCTTCTATATACTAATTGGTTATTTTGGAAACGGATTAGGTTTTATAATGGATGAATATTATTTTTTTGTATTATCACTAGTGTTTTATTTTTCATTTAGAGCTATTATCTTAATTTATGAAATAAGGAAAAATGGTAAAGAATCTATAAAATTTAATGATCCCTCAAAGGAATTATTGAAAAAATACGATAATTTCTCATTGAGCAACTATTTAAAGAATAAAATTTCTTGGAATGGGTTATTGCTAATAATTTTTATGATTTTATTGATTTTTGCATTAATAGCTAATGTTGAAATTTTCGGAGGCACTGATCCTTGGTATCACATTTTTATAATTAAAGTAATTACAACCGCGCATTCCTTACCTCTTAACGAGTATTTCGGTGCAATGGGTTTTCACATAATTGGAGCGGTATTTCACTTCTTTTCTGGTATTGATTTAATTTTTTTTCCAAATATTTCCTTATTTTTTACAATTCCTATAACCTCTTTGATTGTATATAACATCCTGAGAAGAATCTTTTCAAATAAATCATTAGCAATTTTTGGTATTTACATTTTATTAATTTCGAGTTTAGGTTTTATTAACTTAACTTTTCAATACTGGCCATCAAGTCTTGTATTTATTCAAGGATTAACTATTTTTTTTCTACTATATACTCGATTAAAAGTTTTTATTACAAAAGATAAACCTAGTTGGAGAAAAATTTTATTGGGTTTACCATTTACTTATATATATGTTATTTTGACATTCATTGCCTTGTATCTTTCCCATTCTCTGATTGCGCTAATTTTTCTAATCTCTTTTGCATGGTTATATTTAATTTACTTAGTCAAGGATTTAATCCGCGGTTTTGATTTTGTGTTAATATCTATTCTCTTAGTCATTTTTTTAATTTTTTATATTTCCAATGTGAGCACTGGTCATCTAACTGTATTTGCATTTTTTCTTTCTTTACCTTGGATTTACTTATTATTTGGCGTAATCATAATTACTGTGATTGGAGGTATTCTAATCTTCTATTTAAAGGCTCAAATTACCTTTGAAAAGGGAATATTTAATTTAATCCTATTAGGCAAGAAATTTAAAGTTTATACAACAATAGAGAAATTTATTATTCCTCTTGTACTAATAATTACTTTGGTTTTTAGTGCTACCTTCTTTATTGCGAATCTTTTATGGCTAAATTTAAATTTAGTGACAATTTTCGTTGGTTTTGAAGTTATAATATTAGTCATTTTTGCTATTTGGGGTCTTGTTGTTTTTCAGAATAAACCGAAAGGAAAACCATTATATCTCTGGTTATTGGTTTTTATTTTTTTGGTTTTATTTGGGTTTCTTTCCGATGTATTTAAAGGAGATCTAAGTTTCTTTTCTAGACTCTTTTATCTTAGTTCTCCAATTTTAGCAATTGGCTTTATTTCATATATATATAAATTAATTAAAATGGGAAAAATTAGGTTAAGATATGTAAAGATATTTCTTATTGTACTTATATGCTATTCTTCAACAGCGTCATATTTAGAATTTTTCTCGTCTATAGATTTCTTTAGCGTTAACAAAAACGAATTATCAGCAGTAAATTGGTATCTTGATAACTCAGACAATAAAAACACATTAATATTAGAATTTGGGTGGAACCCTGTATACTTCTATTACGATTATCAGTTTGAAGATGAAAATAGTTCGCTTTCTCTTACAAGAACGCAATACTATATAACTTTCAG
>JBHLLM010000466.1:0-2810 GCA_048885575.1 Candidatus Hermodarchaeota archaeon | reverse complement strand
GGAATATCAGCGATCGTACCGACCTTTCAATGAGAGTCGTTAAAAATGTATTATTACAATTAGAGAAATTTAATCAAGTAGAGCGAGTAATAGAAGGAAATAATCTCATACCAAAATGGCGAATTACAAAATTCGGGAAAAGAGTTCTAAAAGAAGCTAAAGGATTTGGGCAAGAGATTAACTTTGTTAGTAGAGACGAGGAATTACTTAGTGGTATTATTTTCTCAGAAAATATGAATGATTTAAAATTGGATTTAAAGAAATCGCATGAAGCCGTCATTAACGAGTTAAATAATATACAGGTTGATTTGAGCAAAATTTTGGGTTCAATTTTGAACATAAACCATCCTGTATTTGAAGATTTAATTAGTTTCACGTTAAAAAGAGTGAAATTCCTAAAGCAGAAATTTAAAATCTTACCGGTGGATCCAACTTCAGCACCTACACTAAAGAAAGTAGGTGAAAAACAGAAAAAAGTTACTAAAGAAGTTGAAAAACAAGTATGTACTGAAATTTTCTTTTTTAACTCTTTAATTATAAATGAAATTAAGAGAATCTTCGGTATCACCGTAAAATTATCAAAATACATAGAAAATCTTGCTGTATCAAATGGTCTGTCCATAGCTAACGATTTAAGAGAAGAAATAAGAATTTTAAGCTCATTAATTTATCAACGAGAAACGCTAAATACTGATTTTCATATACTTTCAAATGAGGTATTAAAATCTTTATCAAAAAATAAAATAGAATTAGTTATTTTAGATAATCTCATTGAGTTTCCAACAAGTGATGATATTTTATCGAAGGAAATTGAAGAATTAGTGTTGAAATTTTTAAATAAACTAAACAAGGGGGAGACGGAATTAAAGGATCACAACTACCATATAACTGATTTTATTCCACTTTATAACTTCTATGAACTAATTTTAGACGAAAAACCTAATCTGAACTTTACAATTAACAAACTGGAACAGACGATAAATAACCTTACTGACGATGGATATATCCCTGGGATAAAAATGATTCAAGATACTGAAGGGAATTATCTTAAAATCGTACAATTAAAAGCACACGATGTCTCTGAGGATGAAATAAAACTCGTTTTAATTGCAATGAAACTACAGAAGTTTACTTTGGCCGATATAGTAGAAAAAGTAGGTTGGTCTACTAATAAATCGTTAGAACTCTTATATAAGTTAACTAACCTTGGAATTCTTAATTATTCAAAATCATTTCTCCATGGAGAGCAATGGTATGTGAGGACTGAACAAAAAAGTTAATTTAAAATTATTAAAAAAAACAGAAATGGTGTGAAGCATGTATAAGGAAATCAAAGGAAAAGAAGTTGTAGATTATAACCCAGAAATTATAGCATGGCAACGGAGAGAAGTTGATTCAAAAAATGCTCCGCTGCTTTATGTTTTTCCTCAACCAGGTGATAGCATAAAAGATAAAAAGTTTTTCGCTGTAAAAGATTACGAGAAAGCGTTATTTTATAATAAAGGAGAACTTTTAGGCGTTCTTGGAGGGGGCGTCTATGAGCTAGAAAAAAAGGCAAAGATCAAGGGTACCGAGATCGTGTGGATCGACACCTCTTTTATAGACATCCAGTGGGGGATACCGCAATCAAATGGTATCCCCACTAAGGATGGCATTTTCATCGGATTACATGGAGATCTTAGATTAAAAATAAACGATGTTAAAATCTTTTATAACGATGTTGTTGCTGGTAAGAGCGTATGGCGCGTCCAAAATTTAAAGGAATGGATAATGAGCCTTCTAAATTCGTCGCTAAGAGACATTTTTAAAAACCACCAAGCAAAACAAGTAGTTCTAGAAGAAAGAGAACGGGTAATTAATCTAATAACTTCAAAAGTATCAGAAGAATTTATGAAATACGGTTTAGAACTCGAGACACTTAATATAATTGGAGTAAAAGCACCTGAGGGCACAGAAAAATTATTTGCAGTAGAAAGAGAAAAAGGTAAAGTATCTGATGAACTTGAGGTTTTGCAGCTTAAGAAAGAACTCGAAGCTCAAAAAATGCAATTAGAGTCTGCAAAAAAAGCTTATAAAAGAAAAGAAGATATCTTGGATTCAAAAATGATCCTAGAAAAGACTAAATTAAGAGCAGAAGCAGAACAGATTGAAGGGGATGTTAAATCAGATTTACTAGGAAAACAAAAAGAAGCTGCCGTAGCAGGAGAAGTTAAATTAATGGATACTCATGGGGAGAAAGCAATTAAAATTGCAGAAATTACCTCTGAGGCAAAGTTAAGAGAAAATGAAAGAAAAGAAATTAAACAAAAAATTTCTGAATTGAAAGATAAATTAGATAAATTTGATGATCTATTAGCAGAGGATAAGATCTCGAAGGATATTTATAAAACAAGAGTAGAAAGAACTGAAAAAGAACTAAAAGAGCTTGAAAAGAAACTATAACAAACATTAATATTTTTTTTATATTCTAATTCTGAAAACTTTTATAAATTCTAAAATCAAATATATACTTAATTTACTAAAAGACAATTAAGAAGATTTAACCAATGGAATCAAGGTTAAAAAAGAAATTAATTCTAATTACACTTTTGACTTTTGCAATTCCTTTCGTCCTTTTAACAAGTGTATTTACAGCATATTTCCTTAATATTGCTTATTGGCAAGATGATGAATTATTATTATACGAGCAACCCGTTATAAATTCAATAGTATTAGGGATTTTAATATCTCTAATAATATCCTTAATTGTTGGAATCATCTTTTTTCTTATATTAAGAAAGAAATATTCAAAAGAAGAAAAAGTAATAATA
>JBHLLM010000465.1:0-2841 GCA_048885575.1 Candidatus Hermodarchaeota archaeon | reverse complement strand
TAACCAAGATTTGATTTCTTTAAATTTCTCTTCAGTAAATTGCACAGCATGTTTAGCACCAGGCATAATAAAGAACTTTTTATCTTTACAAGGAAGTTCGTCGAGCAGGGATTGAGCTGATTCAATAGAGAACAATTCATCGTGTTCTCCAACACCAAGAAGTATTGGACACTCGATTTCTTGTGAAAAGTCTAAGTCTTTAAAACCCACTAGTCTCATGAATCGTAGTGTATATTTAAAATTAAATAACGGATCGTCTAAGCCTAAGATACCTTCTCGATAATAACTTATTACAGGTTTGCTAGGGCGAAAAATAGAACTAATTAATATTTTTATTTTCTCTAGAGCTGAAGGACTTTTATACACTCCTGGATTAACAGTTTTACCCGCACTCAATAATATTAACCCATCAATTTTTTCTTTGCTATTAGTTTTTGCTAATAATGCAGTAAGAACTCCTAAACTGTGTCCAAAGATCAATAATGTACTGAAACTTTTCTTTAGATATGAGATTGTTTCTCTAAGATCATTTATTAGCCTTTTTTGACTAGGATAATCGCCTCTAATACCGTCAGATAACCCATGGCCTCTTAGATCTAAACCGATTGCTGTAAATCCCATTTTTGAGATTGCATTACCAAACAACTCATATGGTCCACTATAGGCCGTAATCCCATGTAAAATTAGAATTGCCTTACTTGATGGATTCTGGGGTTCCCATTTCCTTAAAAATAATGTAATACCATCAGAAGTATTAACTAATTCGTGAGCTCCTTTAAAATCTTCTCTTAACTTCTTAACATCTAACTCCATAATAATTACCTATTATATTAATTGGTTTAATGGTGATTATAATTAATTTTAAAGTTTATTTATTTCTTTTTTAATAGTAGCTCCTATTGAGAAGAATTTTACCTTTCAAATTAACCTATTTTATTCATAAATTCTTTGTTTAGTTATTTTATTTTTAATTTCAAGATACTCGCTAAAATTTATAGATTCTAGAGCGAAATCATATATACTCTCTAAATTAAATATAAATAAGAAAATCTAAATTTTTAAAGTGAAATTAAATGATAAATAAAAAATTATTACAATGGTTAAATCTTATTACCTTCATAGCAGCTGTAATCATTAATTATTTAGCAATTAGTTTACCCCTTGGCTATGGTAGTACTCAACAATTGTCTGATGATATACCAAATTTATTTGTTCCAGCAGGGCTTACATTTTCGATCTGGGGAATAATATATATACTCTTAGGTGTATTTTCAGTATATCAATTAAGGGATATCTTTAAATCAGAAAAAACTGAAATGCCTTATCTGGGAAAAATAAGCTATTTCTTTATTATTAGTAACCTTGCTAATTTTAGCTGGATTTTACTGTGGCATTATAAACTTATTCCCTTATCCTTAGTAGCTATGTTGATAATATTGCTTTCGTTACTTTTAATATACATCCGCTTAGATATAGGAAAGACTGAAGTTTCTAGAACTGTAAAAATCGCTGTCAATGCTCCTTTTAGCGTATATTTAGGCTGGATTACCGTGGCTACAATAGCTAATGTGACTGCTGTGCTAGCAGATCCTTTTGGTTTATTTAAACTCGCTCCCTATGATTTACTTGCAGAAATTTTGACGATTTTGGTAATCGCAGTCGCAGTGGTAATTACATATTTGATGTTATTTCTTAGAAAAGATTGGGTTTACAGCCTTGTAATCGTATGGGCTGTTTTAGGAATTTTTTTGAAGCAAAGCGGATTGATTGCTATAACCGCTTTAGTTGCGGTAATAATTGTTATTGTAGGTATAATATATACTGGTTTTAAATTACTTAGAAAATAATTTTTATTTTTTTTTCTTTTTTTTAAGTCCAATTGGAAAACTATTAAATGTATTTTAGGTTTTTTATGTAATTAATAAATTAATGAAGTTTAATCATTAAATATAAAATAGAGACGATTGAGCTTACTCCTCTACATGTACCTTTCAAAGATTATGTAATTAAAGTTATGGGAGAAAGTGAAAGCGGTCTTGGAATGGCTTCTAAGAGTCAAGAGTCTTGGCTTGGTGGAGATTTTGTAACTTGTAAATTAATAAGTAAAGATGGTAATGAAGAATTAGGAGAATTTCCTTTACCTTTTTCCATATAGTAAATCTTATAACCTTTATTCAGTTCTATATACGGCATAATAATAATCCTATTATGCTTAATTAGTTTAATAATTTAAGAATAGCTCTTCAAAAATTTGCTATTTTTTTTAAGATTACGCGTATTAATCATAATAACAAGAATATTCTGTTAAAAAATGTTATTTTAGATCTCTTTACACTAGATTTAATTGAAGAGTTGATTAAGATTTTTAAAAATATCAAAAATGCTTATAAGATAGTCTCTCATGTTGCAAATGTTACCCCTTTAATGACGAGTAGAACACTAGATTCGATTACAGGAGCGAAGCGAGTGCTCATAAAATGCGAGAATTTTCAACGTACGGGGTCGTTTAAGTTTAGAGGTGCGTGGAACTGTATTAGCCATATCCCATTAGCCGAAAGAGAAAAAGGAATTATAGCACACTCATCGGGGAATTTTGCTCAAGCTGTTGCTTTAGTAGCTCAAATATTAAAATTAAAAGTTACAATCGTTATGCCAAATAACGCGATTCCTTCGAAGATTCAGGCTACGAGAGAATATGGTGCAGAAGTTGTCTTATGCGGAAATAATCCCGGCGATCGAGCTGAAAAGGCAGAAGAGTTAGTGGAAAAACATAATTATAGATTGGTACACCCTTTTGATGATAAGAATGTCATATTTGGTGCAGGTACAACTGCTTATGAA
>JBHLLM010000464.1:0-2867 GCA_048885575.1 Candidatus Hermodarchaeota archaeon | reverse complement strand
GTGTATAAATCTAAGACAAATTAAAAATAATGTTATCTTTTTATTGCTTTCTTATTTTAAAGAGATTTCTTTTTTTATTTTAAATTGAGATAATTTTTCGCTCTCCCTCGCGATAAAATAAACGGAATTTATATTAAATTTTAAAGGCTTCCAATTATTCTGAAGGTTTTTTAAGATTGCATTAAGATTGTCTTTTCCATCAATTTGTCCTACACTTAAATGCGGGATAAAACCGATTTTATGTAAATTAACATCGTTACAATCGGGAACGATTTCCAGAAGCTTAGCTTGGATAGACTTAATTAGATGTTCTGGGTTTGGATCCAACCAGATAGTATATTTCTGTTTTCCATGATAAAAATGTTTAAATTTTTCACAATATACCTCAAAGGATTCTATTTTCTTACATTTTTTTGAAAAATGAGGTTCAAGGTTATTAAATTCAGATTTAGGTCTGAATGGGTATAGTAAAGTGATATGGGGCATCCACCTATGAATATGTTTATCGTATTTCTTTCGGATATCTTGAATTGCGCCCCAAATATTCTTCGGAGGAATAATAACTACCGCTGTAGTGTGAACTTTAGTCATATCTCATAGTTAATACAAACACGGGGATATAAAAGGTTTTTATGTGATGATTTTTATTTACACTATGGACTATGAATATTAAACATAGACATTTCATACAAAAATCTCAAATAAAAGAATTGCAGGACGATATCCTCACTCATTATGACGAAAATTTCGTAAATCAAATCTTTCCTAAAAAAGCGCGTATAGAATTAATCCAAACTGACACTGGAGATACGCTATATGCTGTAAATAATGTATTAAAACTCTGGAAATCTAAAGATGGTTACATTCCTGTTCTAACTCTCCTGTTAAACAAGCAAGTAGATTTGAAAAAAATAGTTGTAGACAAAGGAGCTATACGATTTGTCACAAATGGTGCAGATGTGATGAGACCTGGAATTACAAAAATTGATTCCTCGATAAAAAAAGGCGATATCGTAGTAATTGTGGATGAAAATCACGATAGAGCTTTAGCCATAGGAAAAAGTATGCTTGACGCTGAAAAAATGGAAGATAAAAGTTCAGGTAAAGTCGTTAAAAATCTGCACACGATACAAGACGATGTGTGGGAATTTGAAAAAGAATTCAAATAAATTCTGTTTTTAATATGAATTGTAACTCTTCTTTTTTATCTGTAGATATCTCACTTAAATCAAAACTACCAAGTTCGTAAGGACTTATTTTATAATTATTAAATAGAACCATAATCATTCGAAGGCCATTTTCCATGAACCCATATAGATCGTTCTTGTTAGTAATTTTCATTAGATCAAGAATTTTATTTGTTTTCCATAAAATTTTATCGTTCTCATTGTTCCTAGTTTTTATGAAATCATCGAAAATGGTCATATAGAAATCGCATTCTGCCATCAATTTAAGTGATACCTCTCCTTAACCTTAATCTCCTTTTTCAATATTTAAGTATAAATTATTTATTTAATATTTAAATTGAATTTTTATTAGGAAAAACCGTTACCATATTACATACTTGCAGTGGAAATTTTGTATATTTAACCCAAAGTAATTGTTTTATAGTATTTACCTTATTTACATTTACTTGACAATTTAAATACTAAATTGATGTTTTTTGATTATAATGGGTCTGAGTAATATGAGGTAAATTAGCAGTTTTAAATTAATATTAGCGTAATATGTGGATATAATAAGGATAACACAGCATTCTATTACTACAACTAATCTTATATTATTTGGATACTACTCTAAGGGTCATCATTATTGATATCATGATGATTCTTGAAAAATACATAAGAAAAGGTCGTGTGTGTGAAAAGATGAGTATGTATAGAAGTTATCTTCTTAAAAATCAATTTTGGGCAAAGAAAGGTAATGAAAAGAATGACAATTTAGAAGGTGAAAAAATTTTTATTAAACATGATTCTGAGATAGGTGGTATTTATGCTATCATTAACAACAACGAAAGAAAAGGCGTTAAGATAATAGTAAATGGAGAAGAACATTGGTTTAATAACTTTGATAAACTAGATTCATTTTTGGGCACATTAAAGCAAAAGGAAGACGATTTTATGAAGATTCTGAGAAGGAAAAATATCTCTCAAAGATTGAGAACATTGGATATATAAAAGTTTTTTAGGATTACTCCAATAATTATTTTAAATTTTGAATAGTCCTAAAAAGATTTTAGTTATATCTAATTCTTTCTAATATAACGGAAAATTGTTATTTTAGGTAGTTTTAATATAAATTACATTTTCTAATCTACAATTAATATCATTAAATTTAGTGATATGTTTACAATTGGGGATATAAATGAATTTAGATGATCATAAATACATATATATTCGTGGCTTTATCTTTTTTGGCATCTTTATAGTACTTCACTATATGTACGATCTATTTCCAAATGTCCTGTTTCAAATTATTAGTGGGATTAACGAGAGCATATTTCAGCACATGAAAATAGGATTTTACTCTTACATTATAATAGTGATAATTGAATTTTTTGTGTTTAAGAGAAAAATAACTGATAAAATAAAATTTTTGTTTTCACGCATCTTCTCAACGATCTTCTATCCATGGGTAATGTTTATTTTATTCTTTTTCACCCGCGTTGTTTATCCATGGCAAATGCATTTCAGTGTAGAAATAATATTGGCTCAAGTTACCACATATATTTCAGTAGTAGTTCTCAGCTTCATTGAACTAGGCATTATAAAAATCGAATTTGGAAAAAGATTAAAAGCAATATTAGTAATACTCATAATTCTTTTAATAATTGAATTTACAGCATTTTCATTTTACTTACCTTGGCA
>JBHLLM010000463.1:0-2880 GCA_048885575.1 Candidatus Hermodarchaeota archaeon | reverse complement strand
ATAATTCTATCTCAAAGTTAATTCTTGAGTTTTTATCAACCAACCATGCAAGTTCTCTTACTATTTCAACAGGTTCAGATTCACCATCATTCCAGTTTTTGTAAGATTTCAATTCGGTTAATGGAGTCATAATAATTTGCTGTAATTGCGAAGATAAATTAATTATCGGAGGTTTCGGATACGGTTCCAAATTTACATTCATTAGATATTCTTTAAATCCATAAGTTACTAAGTGAACCTGTAATTTTGTTACATCGTTAGAATCTAAATCACACTGATATTCACCAAGTATCTTCTTTGATTCAAGTTCAATATCCTTAATGAAGAATAGTTTATTTTCTAGTTCGTGCAGTATATCTACTATGTGTGAAGGTTTCTTAGCATTCCAAGTTCTTAATACTTCTAGGTTCTGATAAACATCACCTATTAGGTTATAAGCTTCTTCTGGGACATTTACTGAAGGTTTAGCAGGATAATTAGTAAAGTTAATATGAATTATGAATGTTTTTGCAAGTGTTATTGTAAGATAGATATTTAAATCTCCTTTCTGAGGTGATTCTTGATCATAAGCGTATTCTTGTTGAATTAAACCAATTTCTGTATTCAAAACTACGCTTGTTTGCTCTTGATTTGCAAAGAGTTCTGGTTCGGTCAATGCTGTTGCTTCATCAGATAGGATTTTATCTGTTTTTATTTCATCACTTTTTTCAATAGTTTTATCTGAATCTTCTTCATGAAACAAACTTTCTTGGCTTTCAGAAGGAATAACGAATTGTTCATATTCGAAATCAGGTGGATATTCACTCAAATCTGGAGTAATGTATTCTTCTTCTGTATTTTCTTTTTCTGTTGAATCTTTTTGATCTTCATTCGTTTCTAGAGATTTTTCTACAATAGTATTATTTTGAAAATTATAGTCTTCTGAGATTTCACTAATTGATTTATCTTGCTCCTTCTCAGTAACATTTAGCGCTTGTTGGATTTTTGTTTTCAGTTCCTGAAGCATTTCCAGTACTGAGGCATTCTCTGACCAATTCTTTTCTGCTTCTAAGTGAATATCTCCCATTAATTCCTTTATCTCTTTGTGATAAATTAAATTAGGAGGGGTATAAGGAAAATCTTCGTCAAATTTAATTTCTAACTCGTACTTTCTCTCTGGAGTCTCATAAACGCTTCCAAATAAATGCTCAATGTTACCAGAAACCATCCAAAATGAAAATTTCGCGGCAATTTTCTGAGCCTCCATTAAAATTCTTTGTTTATCCATTTAAGTAACTTCATTTTAGTTATTATTCCCTTATACTAAAACATCAAACTATAATCTTAAAAACATTCGCAATTAATATTGAGGATATATTTATAAAAGTGGTTTGAAAAATAGGACATTAAATGATTGTTCTCAAACAAGTAAAAAACTTAATTCAATAACTCTGATGTTAATTTCCTTAACAATAACCTCTGTATAATGTATTCTAGTCCTTAGAGAATTTCAAAAAATATAATAGTTATATTTAATATTAATTTTTATTAATTATATCAAACAGCAAAAAGGACAGTTTAAGTAATAAAAAGAAATCTAAGTATCTAGTATACTAAAATAATTGTGTGTTGTTATTATGATGGACCTTAAAGAGAAAAAAGTGGTAGTGACCGGTGCTGCAGGCTTCATTGGGAGCAACTTAACAGATTTTTTACTTGAACTAGGTGCCGAAGTAATCGGAATTGATAATTTATTTAATGGAAGAATAGAAAATTTAACCGACGCATTAAGAAAGGACAAATTTATATTCTATAAGGGCGATATCAGAGATTTAACTTTCCTATTAGATGTTTTTGAAGATGCAGATGTTGTTTATCATCAAGCTGCATTCACAAGTGTGCCTCAATCCATAAAAATGCCAGAAAATTGCAATGATGTAAATGTAAATGGAGTTTTGAATGTATTGAATGCTGCTAGAAAAATGGATGTTGAAAAAATAATCTGTGCTTCTAGTTCATCTGTGTATGGTGATGCACCCACTTTACCTATGAAAGAAAAAATGTGTAGAGTACCAATCTCTCCTTATGGGGCTTCAAAATTGGCATGTGAAGCATATATGCAAAGTTATTATCAAGTATATGGTTTAAAAACAACATGTCTGCGATATTTTAATGTATTTGGACCTAGACAGAAAGATTCCACATATAGTGGAGTTATTGCCATTTGGTTAGGAAATATTATTAGAAACGAAAACTTAACCATCAATGGAGATGGAAAAATTTCAAGAGATTTCACATATATTAAAGATGTACTTCAAGCTAATCTATTGGCTGCGAAACATGATGCTCCAGGCGAAATCTTCAATATTGGGGCGGGATCTCCAATGAATTTAACAGATTTAGCCAAATTAATGTTGAAATTAAGTAATAAAAAAAATCTAAAAATTAATTATTCAGCTCCAAGACCTGGTGATATTCTTCATAGTTTCGCAGATATTTCAGCAGCTAAGCAAAAATTAAAATTTAATCCAAAATATAATCAAGAACAGGGATTAATAGAATATTTTAGATGGTATAAAGATACTTACGATGTGAATTTGACTATATAGACAAAATAATTCAACTCTTTTAAAATAGATTTAAGAATTATTTCAGTAGAATCGTGAGCACGATTTTTTAATTAGGCATTTTGTCAGAATCAATAGATAATTAGTTGAATTATCATTAAAAGTGGGGATGTTATACTATTCGGTCATAATTATATGGATAGATTTTGTTGTGTATATTGTTTTTTACTATTTACCATACTACTAAAAATTATAATGCTGGAGGAATTGTAAGTAAATATATAAAATAAAGGATGCATTTCTCTATCTGATTAACAATAATTAACATGAAGAA
>JBHLLM010000462.1:0-2890 GCA_048885575.1 Candidatus Hermodarchaeota archaeon | reverse complement strand
TCCATTCAATTTCCTTTAGTCTTCTGATTTTATTGAACTGTTTTTTTGTAGAAAGAATAATTAAAAATATTACTGAAATTGCAATCGCAAGATATTCGCTATAATAACACATAACACCAACAATTATCGCTAGTATCATTGATAGAGTGGATGTGTATCCTGGATCTCCTTTTCGGAATAATCTATATACCAACCCAATCAACAAAAAAAAAATCATTCCGCTAAAAAATATAACTATAACGATAAGTCCTTCAGATACAGGGAGAAATATATCATGTAGAATTATTAATGAAGTTGAAATCATTGAAAAAAAGATATGATCTCGAGCACCATATTGAGCTTCAACCCTAGTACGTTCTATCCCTATAACAAAGCCACAGAAAAACGATATAATGATTTTAAAGAATAAAACATAAAACTCTTCTAACGATATCGCTTGTAATAACAATTACATCTCCATTTTGCTTAATATTTTATAGAATATATTAATCCGACTCATTACTTCGAAATCAAATCGTGAAGAAATCAAGATTATTACGAGAATCAAGAATATGCAAAAGGAATCCACATCTGTGGTTGCCATGTTGGAAGAAATTATATCCGTAAACAATTAAGTTCCATTAATCTCATTAAATTCTTTGTCGGAGAGAAAACCTTTAACGGACAAAATTTCTCTTATTTTTTCTATAACTTGAGGTGCTCCTTTTGCTTCTTCAATATAATCCTCTAATGATTTAACTTTGAGTCCAATAGCTTCTACTTCTTTATTCTTTGCTTCAACCTCGTTCTTAGTACGCGTAATTTCAGCTTCTTTAGTCTTTAACTGCCCTTCTATCTCGTTTCTCAAGGTTTCTATCTCAATATATTTATCAGAAATTGTTTGTTGAAGATCTTTTTTGACTCCTTCAAGTTCATTTTCTTTTTGTTCATAATCTTCTTTTAATATCGCCATTTGAGGTTCTAATTCCTCTAATTTTACTTTAGCTTTAGAGAATTCTTCTTTAAGCTCCGAATAGTCTTTATTTATGCTCTCTAAATCTACACGCCTTTTTTCATTTTCTTCTTCAATAGAACTTACCTCTTTTAATTTTTGATTTGCGGCATTTAGTTCAGTTTCATTTTGAGATAATTCTAATTTAGTTTTGCTTAACTCTTTAGACAAATTATCAATGTTTTGTTCTCTCTGTTTTAATTGTTGTTCGAGATCATTAATTTTTGCTCTAAGATCTAATAAAAATCGTCCCTCTATTTTTTGGGACTTTTCTGGATTTTCCTCTGCCTTATGCCAATCAATCGAAATTTTTCTTACACCTTCCTATTCATTTATTTTATATTTATATTCTATATTATTTATTTACTCGTATTTCAGCGAACTTTAATATTTATTTTAAAATGTCCATATTAGAGTTAATTTTTTTCTCTCAAATTTGTAACGAAGATCACTCAAATTCCGCGTAAATTTTTTCGATCTCTCTATCCGTGATAAATCCTTTATGTACCATAGTATCTCTAATTCGTTCCAAAATTTTGGGCGATAATTTTGTGTCCTTAAGCTTACTTTCAAGTGAATTTAATTTTCTTACCAATTCTTCTGTCTCCTTTTGATTTATTTTAACTTTTTCTTCAAGATTTTTTATTTCTTTTTTGCGTTTTACCAATTCCTCCTTTTGGTTTTCTATAGTTCTCTCTTTGAATTTTATGTTTTGTTCCATTTCATAATTCTTTTCCCTTGTAAATTTTAATTCACGATCCATTTTTATTATAATATCGTTGGCTTCTTTTAATTTCAGTTCAAGTTCTTCTAGTTTTGGCTTTAATCGAGTCAGTTCTATGTCTGTGTTTAGTTTACTCTCAGAAACACTATCTAAATTCTTTTTAGCAGATGCAAATTTCTCACTAATCTTGACTAGACTTTTTTCTCGACCAGTTAATTTATTTTGAGTCTCTTTTAGTTCATCTTTTGATTTCTTCAAAACTTCTTTTAATAGCGTTAATTCCTTATCAAGTTCGTTCATTTTTGCCCTTATATCTAGTAAAATCCGACCTTCTATTTTCTGAGTCTTCTCTGGGGCTAATTCGGCTCGTTCCCAATTAATACTAATTTTCGCCCACCATTTAATTTTAGTTATAATTTTTTAATTTCTAATCTAATGATTTAATTTAAATGTTAACGTTGATACATTCTCTTCAATATTTTAAACTTATATAAATAGTCTCGTTTTCTTTTATTAAACTTTTCCAAGCTATTAATTTTTTATAAAGGGTATTTATTTTATTGAATATAGTTATTAAATTAAACAACAGTATCAGAAATTTATTAACCAATTTTACTAGTGGGCTTGGATGGTTAAAAAATGGCTAGGATGCGCGGGATGGGACTATAAAGACTGGGTAGGAACATTTTACCCCAAACCACTCGAAAGATATAATCATTTAGAATTTTATTCTAAATTTTTTGATATAATTGAGGTTAATTCAACCTTTTACAATCTTCCTAATAAATCGACAGTACTTAACTGGTACAACCAAGTACCTCCGGATTTTAAGTTTGTAGTTAAAGTGTGGCAGAAAATTACTCATAATTTGAATGATTCTGATGTTGATTACTCAATTTCTCAATTTTTCTCTCAATTATCTCCTTTAGGAGAAAAAGCAACATTATATTTACTACAATTTCCTCCGTGGTTTAAGTTCACTGAAAAACACTTAACACAATTAAAATTTTTATCTAATGAACTCCCTTCAGAGCATAAATATGTAATAGAATTACGCGACAACTCTTGGTTTAAAGAAGATACAATTATAGAGATTATGGACAGAAATCAATTCATATTGGGAACAACTTATATGCCGGGAATAAAAGCTTACTACTTAAACAACCAAAAGATTT
>JBHLLM010000461.1:0-2893 GCA_048885575.1 Candidatus Hermodarchaeota archaeon | reverse complement strand
GCGAGAAAAATAAGCATCAGTCTCATCTAATTGATCTAAATACATCTTTCTTTTTCCAGGTAAAACTTTTTCAGTTAAAATCTTAGCCTTCTCGTAGCAAGTATCTGCTTCTTCAAGCATTCCTAGTGCTTTATAACATTTTGAAAGTTTTAAGAACGTATGAAATGCAAACCATCCAGTTGGATTCATCTCTAATGCTTGATAAAATTTTTCTATACCTGCCTCGTACTTCCCTGACCACATCAGAATTTCACCATAAGTATCGAAGAGATTCGCGTCACGCGGTTCTATTTCAATTGCTTTTTTAATTGTCGCCAAAGCTTCATCGAATTTTCCTAACTCACTTAGATATATAGATAGGTTGTTTAACATAGCTACTATTTCGGGGTAAATTTTAATACTTTCTCTAAGAAATTTAACTCCTTCTTCTATTTTTCCCAACACATAATAAGAGAACGATTTCATCTGCCGAATTTCTTTATCATTCTGAGGAAATTTCTCAAATAATTCATCATAGAGCGTTAATATTTCATCTTGTTTATCGCTATAAGTTAAATATATGTGAGTTTTTGTACTATGAATGTCAAAGTGCTCCGGACTTAATTCAATTGCTTTATCGATTGTTTTTATTGCCTCGTCAAAACCATCTGTTTCGTTTAGTATATAACTTTCCAGTTGATAATACCTGGATAACTTCTTCTCGCTTTGTTCCATTGTTTTTGCTTTCTGAAATTCTTCTCTAAATAACTCTTTATTAGCTTTACTTGCATCAAAATTGTAAACTATATTGAATCCGTGAACTAATCCAGTAATAATGTGGGAAAGTGGATGATTTGGATAGTGAAATCTAATCTTACTGACAATATCTAAAGCTTTTTCAAATTTCCCTCTTGCTACATATGAGAATGATAACACTAAATACGCAGCAGTGTCAACTCGAGGATTACCCTTAAGTAAATTGAATTCAACAGTCTGTTTAATCCAGTCTTTTGCTTCCTTATATTTATGGGTTAATATGTATAATATCGCTTTCATTATTGAGAGTTCTGAATCGTCAGGATTTGAATCTATAAGTGAATTTATCATGTTTAAAGGTTCGTCATAGATTTTTGTACAACAATCTGTCATACCCACTAAAAATTTAGTACGATTTAACACAAAATTATCTGGATACTCTTCAATTATTTCATCTATTAGTTCTTGGGCTTTATCATGGTCGTAATTAATGAGAATTTGCGCTTTTTGGGAGATTAACAAGATATTATATGACATATCTAAACCTAAATCAATAACATCCAATGCATCCTTGAATCTTCCCATCAAGAAATACGTTATAGATTGAAAAAGATATCCTACATATTCGTCGGGATATTTCTCTATGATTTCATTAGTTAATTTTAGCGATTCTTCTAATTCTCCGTTATGTGTTAAAATTAAATCCTTAAGAAGAATCGTTTCAAGATCGTTTAAATTCTTAAGATTATCCTTAAGCAAATCGTTAACTTTCGACAGGTTTCCTTTCGCTAACTTTTTTTCTACCGTTGTCAAAAATTCAGCATTCTTGGAGAAATACGCTTTCTTAAACTCATCTATACGGGCAAAATCTATTTTTGAGAAATAAATTATATCTAATGTGTCAAATATCCTATTATGTAAAAAGTAATACGATTCGTTGTCTAAAGGTTTGTTTATCGTACTTGCCGTCTCCGATGTTCCAAAACTCTGAATTACTTCGAACACATTTTGAAATGCTATTCCCTTTATTTTATCTGTATGATTGATTAAACTCTTCTCCGTTTCAAACGTATAGGCTAAATGTTCAATATATTCGATTAAAAATTTCCGGAGTGCTGGTTTCAATTTTTCATCGAACAAATTCTTACACAGATCTTCTAAAACATCGTCCAGTAACTGGTTGATATCAGGGGAATTGCATTGATCTACATTTTTTTTCTGGAACTTGCTCAAGTATGTGAATTTTCTAATATAATCCTCGATAATTACACTTAATATCTTGTCTAATCTCTCTTCAGCCTGAATATAATATGTAATTTTGTCGTCTACTTTTAGTTTAAAAAATTTAATAGCATATAACTTATCTTCGACGATTTTCTCTATAAAAAATTGTAATGTCGTTAGGTTTATATCATACTCTAATGCAAAATCTTTTGCCGTTATGTAATTTGGGTAGTTATCAGGGTGATTTATCGATAAGAATAGCAAAATTTTATCAAAATCTTCTTCGTCCGATAAGGTTGCCTCTACCTTAGTATAATCTAACCTTAAGACCATATTCAGGAATCGATATTTCATCTCATCGTCTTGTATTTTATACTCGTCAAAAAAAGTGCTAACCTTATCTGTAAGAACACAAACTCTTTTACACTCTTCGTCCAATATCGATTGGCGATCTAAATCGTACTTCTTTAACATTTTGAAGTATTCTGTTTCACCATCCCTCGTAATACTATACTCTCTATTATCCTTTTCAATAAAATCTTTGTCTAATAAAATATTCAAGTTTTTTGATAATGAAGATTGATTGATTGAAAGAGGAGGCTCAAGAAAATCCGACCACTTACAATAGGCATTGTTATAAAGCATCCAGAGGATCCAATCATCGTATTCCCTAGTTCTTGTAATAGTCTCAGGAGGATAGTTCAAAGAAGACTCTAAGCTATCTTTAACTTGTAACTCAGTGTATTGCCTGCGACCCTCAGATGTTATTCTATATTCTCCCTTCTTTTCCTTCTCAATAAGGCCATTATTTTTTAAAATTGTTAGGTATTTTGACAAAGTTGCTGGGCTTATATTAACTGGTTTAGACTTGAAATCTGACCAAGTGCAAGATTCGTTGTTATAAAGCATCCAGAGTATAATATACTCAAAATCT
>JBHLLM010000460.1:0-2894 GCA_048885575.1 Candidatus Hermodarchaeota archaeon | reverse complement strand
AATATTAACTTCAAAAAAACGCCTTTATATCGACAGATGGAACTCGTACGAATTGAAGCTGCGCGTTATGGAGTCCCTATAGTTGGAACCGAGTTGATAGGAGTCTTACCTTTAGAAGCTGTTCTTAATTCAATAGATTATTACCTTCAGCTTGAGAACCCTAAGAAACTTGAGCCAAAGCATTTATTAGAAGATTATTTCGATTTTTAACCTTGAATTTAGCTATTTATTCAAAATCTACTACAATCTTACCAGTTTTTATAACCTTTGATACTAAATTCACACCGAATTGGTAAGGAAGAAAGTTATGATTTGGTACATTAAAAACAACTATATCTGCTTTTTTACCAACCTCTAAACTTCCAATTTCTTCTTGTCGGCTAATTGCACAAGCTGCGTTAATTGTGGTTGCCGTCAATGCCTCGGCGGGTGAAAGCTTCATATGATAACAAGCTAATGCGATTATCATTTGCATTGACTCAGTCCAACAATTTGGATTAAGATCAGTAGCCAGTGCTATTGGAATGCCCATCTCAATCATTTTTCTTGCGGGAGCATAATCTTTCAACATTAAACAAAAAGGAGTTCCGGGTAATAGTGTAGCAATCGTATTTGCTTTTTTCAATGCTTCTAATCCCCTATCATTAGATTTCAACACATGCCCTACCTGTATTGCATTTAGCTCGGCTGCTAATAATGCACCATTTGAATCAAAAATTTCATCGATATGAATCTGTGGCTTCAAACCTGCATTAATGGCAGCAAGTAATATTTTTTTGGTTTGTTTTACCGAGAAAATCCCTTTTTCGCAAAAAACATCACAAAATTCTGCTAGTTCCATTTTTGCTATTTTTGGAATCATTTCTGATATTATTAATTCTACATACTCATCCGTTTTCCCTTTATATTCCGGAGGTACAGCATGAGCGCCTAAAAATGTAGAAATGATATCCATAGGGTGTTCAAGGTTCAATTCCTTTACCGCTAGTAGAGACTTTATCTCATTCTCGACATCGAGTCCGTATCCTGATTTTGTTTCTATTGTAGTTGTACCATATTCCATCATCCTATCTAAAATATTTCTGCCATTCTTAATTAGTTGTGCTAAAGGAGCTTTTCTAGTTGCTTTAACTGTTTTTAAAATTCCTCCACCAGATTCCAAAATTTCGATATAACTTTTTCCAGCAAGTTTCATGGCAAGTTCATTTTCTCTATAGCCATCAAAAATAATATGAGTGTGCGGATCTATAAACCCAGGAGTGACAAGACGATTTGTTGCATCAATAATAACAGTCTCTTCATTAGGAGGAAAATTATCGATTAATTCTTGTGTAGTTCCTATAAATGTTATTGAGCCACGAGAAATTGCTACTGCTCCATCTTGAATAATTGCTAGATTTTGCATCTTTTGTCCCACTCTTGGAACTCCGTAGGTAGTATCCATAGTTACAAGTTCATTTGCGTGTATAATGATTAAATCCACACGAGGCTTTTGATTATTAGTGTTAGAATCTTTTCTTTTTATTCTTCTAGGTGTTGGAGTAGATCTTACAACCATTGAATTTCCTCTTCTAATTTTTGTTAGATATATCAACTAATTCTTTGCTTTTTATAATATCCAAAGCAATCTCAATAAAATCTGATAAAACCACATCCTCTTTGATATGAGGGATTTTTTGACGAACATAAGAATGACAGGCTTCTAAGATTAAACTAGATTTCAGTGGTCTTCTAAAATCAAATGCTTGAGCTGCACATAAGAGTTCAATAGCTAATACCTTTTCAAGGTTGTGTACAATTCGAAGGGTTTTTCGAGCACTAATTGCTCCCATACTTACATGATCTTCTTGTCCCATTGATGTTGGGATACTATCTGCACTTGCTGGGAAACACATCGATTTATTTTCACTAACTAAAGCTGCTGAACTATATTGTGTTATCATGAAACCCGAATTTAGACCAGATTCTTCAATTAAATAAGCAGGTAATCCCCATTTTCCTTCTAAGAGAAGATATGTCCTTCTATCTGATATGTTTCCTAGTTCAGAAGCGGCTAAACCAACATAATCTAACGGAAGAGCAAGTGGTTGACCGTGGAAATTTCCTCCACTTATGGTTTTATTTTCATTAAAAATAATAGGATTGTCAGTAATCGAATTTAATTCACATTCTAATACTTCCTTGAAATGCAAATATGCATCTCTAGAGGTACCGTGAACTTGTGGTATACAACGGATAGAATATGGATCTTGAACCCTGCCACAATCTTTATGAGATTCAATAAATTGAGAATCTTTTAATAAGGATCTAAACTTTTCTGCAACAAAAATAGCTCCCTTATGTGGTCTTAATTTAATTAAATTTTCGTCAAATGGTTGTTGTGAACCTAGATACGCTTCAAGACTAAGAGCTCCTATAATATCAGCATTATCAAGACAATTCCTAAATTTTTCATGTATGACTACCGCGTGAGCAGTAATAAATTGTGTACCGTTAATTAACGCTACACCTTCCTTAGCTTGTAATTTCAACGGAGATAAGCCGTATTCCTCCAATATTTCAATTGATTTAATATATTTTTCTCCATCTTTTGATAAATATCCCAACCCAATCAGAGGTAAAAACAAATGAGCTAGAGGTGCAAGATCTCCGGATGCTCCAACAGAACCTTGTTCTGGAACTAAAGGTATAATATTGGACTCTACATGCCAGCAAATACGTTCAATTACTTCTAATGACACCCCAGAAAATCCTTTGCATAAAGCATGAATTTTCAAAATCATCATAAGTTTTGATAACTTTGACTGAATAGGGTTACCAATACCTACACTATGACTTTTCAGAAGATTTTCTTGTAATTTACCAGTTTCTTCTTTTGAAATTATTGTGGTACA
>JBHLLM010000459.1:0-2907 GCA_048885575.1 Candidatus Hermodarchaeota archaeon | reverse complement strand
ATAGCGAGACAGGAGTGTTAGTGTCTGATTTGGACACGACTCTATACCCAGATGGTCAATATATAATTAGTGTTGTTGCATATGATAAAGAAGGTAATAGAGCAGAATCTTCTGTTTCTGTAAAAATAGAGAACGGATTTTTTAATATGCGGACATGGGGTCCATGGTTTCTAATAGTAATGACTCTTATAATAATTGGAATAGTATTCTATTTCATTGCCGAGAAGAGAGGTAAAATATGGGTTAAAAGTCGTAGAACGATAAATGCTGAAAAAATTCGGTTGCAGTATATTGATAAAGATCAAGTTATTAAAAGGATAGAGCTAGTTGAAACTCAAGATGAGCAAGTTAAGCCTATAATTCTTCATTGCCGTTATTGTAGAGCTTGGTTTGAATCAGATAAATTTAACATTTTATGTCCGATATGCGAACATGATCAAATTTATGTAGCTTATAACTGTATAAATTGCGGAAAATGGTACTTTAAAGATGAACCAACCAATAATTATTACTGCAAAAATAAAAGTTGTAGAGGAATTAGATTAGTAAGACGAGATTTAGAAGAAGTCCAAAAAATATTAGGTAAAGAAGGTATATTTTTAAGAAAATACCAGCTTAAAAAGAGAAAATTTAGCATATTAGATTCTTAAATTAAAATTAGGAAAGAAAATAAAAAAAATTGAGTTTACAAAATTTATTGTATAGGTTAAGAATAAAAATTAGATTGCAGTTCTTAAAACAAACTTGGTTAAATATTAAAAAAGATCGTGCTAAAGCGATATTTGCAATAGGAGGAATAACAGTTTCAATAATTCTTTTAACTGCTATTGGGATGGTCAACGATTCGATGTCATATAACTACATGAATGTAATTACAAGCACAACTGGTAGTTCTGATATTATTATATCTCAAAAAGCTAAAACGGATCTAACGTACGATACATTCTTCAACGAAACAATTATCGATAATGAATTGTATGATATTGAAGGAGTCGAAGAATTATTCCCTAGAATAATGATGCTCGTTAAGGTGTCTTCTTACAATTCAGACGCAAATGGTTCTCTCCAAATTTACGGGATAGATTTTGGTAAAGAGGCAAATAATGGAAACATGGGAGATTTAAATGTAGTTGATCAGAATGGTATTGAAACGGGGGAAATCTATACAGGAGAACCACATTTAGGAGAATGTGTGATTTTATGGAAGGTAGCAGAGTTATTAAACGTCAGTTTAGGAGATCTAATACATTTGAGTTATCAAAATCACGATTTAGATGTTGAAGTGGTCGCAATTTGTCAACAAGAATTAAAATTTACAGAATTAGAAAATGCATTAATAATTCTTAATTTAGAACAAGCTCAATTGTTTTTAAATAAAGAAGGAGAGATAAATTTAATTATGGGTACAATTGAGGACCCACAATCTGTATATGTTGTAAGTGATATTGACTTTACTAAAAGAAAGATTAGGGAAATTGGCACCCGTATTCAGGAGAGATTAGATCCAAATGAGTATACCGTTTCAATGGCAAAATTAAATGAAATTACTGCTCAGCAATTTATGGTTATTGCTATGACGATTATATTTTGGTTTATTACAATAATATCGATGCTTATTACAGGTATTTTGATTAATTCGATTCTTTCTACATCCACAGAAGAAAGAATAAGAGAATATGGGATCTTAAGGGTAGTAGGAGGAAAAAAAATGTTCCCCGTTAAAATGGTAGTTTTTGAAGGAGGGTTTATTGGTATAGTTGGATCCATTATTGGTATTATTATAGGTCTTATTGGAACACCTCCAATAGTGAGTGCATTATATGTTTTAACAGATTTTCCAATTAAAGATATGGAGTATGTTATACAACCACAAACTATCATTTTAGCATTTTCAATAGGATCAATAGTCTCTTTAGTTGTATCACTATTTCCAGCTCTTAAAACTGCCAAACTTGACATTATTAAATCGATCACACCATTTCATAAAAAAGAAGAAGGTTGGGAGGTAAAAAAAGAAGGTAGTATGAATTTAAGAAATTTTTTAATTGGGAGCGCTCTTGCTACAATAGGTATGCTTGTCTTTCTTCTATTACCAAGTATATTTGTTTCGGGAGAATTGATGATGATAGCAGGTTTATTTATAGGATTAATAGTAGCCATTTTAATTGGAATGGTGTTTGCATCAGTAGGAATTATCCCTATTATTCAAAGTGTACTGATTGGTGCTATCTCGCCCTTTATTAAAAAATATGCAAATATTATAAAAATATCTCTAAAAAGAAATAGAAGACGAAATACAAGTACAATTGTAATGTTTGCTATTAGTTTTTCTTTTATTTTTTTTATAACAAGCGTTACAGAAATGGAATCAAAAAATTTAGCAACAAATTTAAAGTTTCAGTATGGTTCTGATTTGGTTTTAATAAATCAAGGTTTAAATCCTGAAACTAATGCAATTACATATGACTTATTCCAAGAACTTAGTTCTATTAACGGAATAGAACAAACGACTTTATCTTTGTATAACACATTTGATATAACTTCTGTTTTATCTGTACTATTCGATTTTAGTCAAAGTGGAGGAGGTTTCGATGAAAATTCAATTAACGAAGCTTTCTTAAATATTTTTGAATTTTACACCGAACAAGCGGAAGAAAAATATCAAGTAATTGCCGGCGATCTTTCTGCTATAGATGAAATCGAGATAGGATTTATAGGTATTGACAGTAATTATTACAAATTAATGGATAAAGATTTAATGATATGGAGTAGCCCTCAAAGCGGTTATAATTATTCGTTTACGCAGCTCTTTAAGGAAAATAACACTTGTATAATTTCAAAATCTCTTGCCACAGTTTTTGGAATAAACGATGTTGGAGAATATATTCGCTTAACATTTTATAATCC
>JBHLLM010000458.1:0-2914 GCA_048885575.1 Candidatus Hermodarchaeota archaeon | reverse complement strand
CCTCCAATCGAAAAGTTCCAAGAATTTAAGAAGTGGTTATTAAAGAAATTAGATGAAATTCAGAATTTCATATAAATTTGTTTTTAGAATTTTTCTTTAAATAATCTCTATTGATCTGAAATTTATGATCACCCCTGAACTTGTAAAAGAGAAGAAGAGTTTTAGTTTTGTTAAATGTAGTATCTGTCATAGGAACGCAAATCCTGAAATTACGATAAAAAAAATGGGAAATAAATTTGGTGTAATCTGTGATAAATGCTCTAGATCATTCACTGATAGTGAGATCGATCTTATGCATAATATGTTTACCGCGTTTGGAGGATATTTTTCGGAAATGAGCGATTCAAAGGAAGCTACTTATTCTAAATTAAAAGAAATTGCAAGAGATTACAAAACGCGAGATAAAAATAGCGAAACTATTGAACACGAAATAAAAACGCTTCATTCAGCATTTCTCTATGGAATTCGGCCACAACAGCTACTTAAAAGCCTAAAATTATTGACTAATTAATTATCTTTATTTTTATTCTTTACTTTTCTTATTCATAACTAATAAGGAAAATAGTTTATTCGTTACGGTTCTTTTGCCAATTAAACTTTCCGAGTCATTAGATACAAAAAGACTATATATTCGACAGTTAACTCAAGAAGATTATGAATGCTTAGTGAGAAAGCTAAATGACGCTAACACTGAGGAAGAGTATCCACTATTTAGTTATTACGAGACACGCGATGTAAAATGCTTCTTACTTCAATTAAGAGAAGACCAGCAAATAGTTGGCTACATTTTTTTACGCACCTCCGAAATACACAAAGATATAGAAATTTATTACTCATTATTCCCAAGATTTACAGGGAACGGTTATGCGATTGAAGCATTAAAAAAAGTTTTTGAATACATTTTTACAAACTATGATTTTGTAAATATATTAGCATTTGTAGAAGAAGGAAACACTCGAGGATGGAAAGTTGCCGAAAGATCTGGAATGATGTATATGGGGAGTATTTTTCACACTAGTAGAAATTCGAAAGTAATGTATTTTTTAATAAGCAAAAGAGATTATCTTAATCAATATAAATCTTAAAGAAAAGAAATATTAGATTTATAGAGAGATAATTTTTTCAAGATCCTCTTCAGATACATTTAATAAATCGCTTTTGGGTAATCTTTCTGCTAATAATCGCCAATTGTTATCTTTCTTAAAAACTTCTTTAAATAAATCTAATGCCTTTGAAATTTTACGATTATTTGCAAGAGTGACAGCTGTCCAAAATTTCATCTCAAGATTTTTTGGGAACATATCTAACGCGGATTCGTACTTATTGAGTGCGGTTTCCATATCGCTATGCTCCATAGCTAAGTCACCTTCGTCCATGTGCTTATAAGCTCTATAAAGTTTGAGTAATCTTGATAGTTCTTCTACTGGATGTTCGTGGTCTTCGACTCTTAAATCGATTAATTTATCTTCCCATTTATTTTCAGTTTCCTTTCCGTCAACAATTAGAATTGCTGCAGACTGCTTTCCTCTAATATCACCACCAACAGTCTCCGCTGAAGCTAAAGTTTTAACAATTCGTTCCGCTAGAGGAAGATCTTCATACGATTCAAAAGTTTTTGACATCGTGGACCAAACCTTATCTGTAAGCATCATATTTGCTTGAACTGAGTAATTATCTCCTTCTATGTGCCCAGCGTGGATAATACATTTCGATCCAGTGTGAGCAGCAACTCTTCCGTGAACATCCAAAATAGCGACTTGTCTCACATCTCTTCCTTCATCGGCAGCAATTAAAGTATCTAATGCTTCTCTAGGTGATTTTCCTTGCTTCAAAAGCTCAAGTCCACGCAATCCAAAGGAAGCATTAACAAGCGATTGAGTAGCTACTACCCCTACGCCGGATTCTCCCCACGATACTATACTACCTACTGAAAAATAATGGCTTTGTACTCCAACTCCCATTTCACCTGTTTTTACATCTCTTGCAACGATTGAATAAGTATGAGCTAATGGAGCCTTTCTAATATCGATATTAAATTTCACCATTTGTAAAAAAAACCTTCATATTTTTAAAAGAATTATTAAGTATAATATTAGATTCAAATTTAAAAGATCATTCTTTGAGATATCATGTTTTATTGTCAAAATTGTGGAGCAAAAATAGAATCTGCTGAGAAATTCTGTTCCTTTTGCGGATTTAGTTTCGAAGAAAAATCAGACTCGGACGATAAAGATGCAAAAATTTTTGAATTGGAACAAAAAATAGCGCAATTAGAACAGACTCACATGAAAAAAACGTCTTCAAGTCCATTTTCTCCTTGGATGGCAGTTGTACCAATAGTTTTCGTCGCTGCCTTTTTTATATTTTTCATCCTGTTGATCTGGATAATTCGCCAATAATAATATTCCTCTTCTCTTTTCAAAAAGCATTCTTTTTTATTTTTAGGATAATAAAAACATTTATTTTAACTCTGAGCAATATGACTTATTATGCCAAACTTAACCGAACTCTTTCAAGAATGGAACGAGCTAAATATAAAGGCAGGAGAATCAATGGGTCAATTTGATTTTTCGAAAATCAAAGAAATACGAAAAGAACAATCGAGAGTCGAGAATTCGATATACGAAGTATTAAAAAAACATGCTTCAGAGGAAGTCTTAAAACTCCTCCCGGAAGAATGTGGAGAATTAGAGATGGGATATGATACAAATGGGAACATCTTTTATTTTGTAATGCTCGATCCCGAATTTGAAGATGAAGAAGAGATAAAATTGTTAGCGGTGACTATAGATACTAATAAAAATATTAGTGTAGTCAAAGATTTTGAAATTAAGGATTAAAAAAAAAAAAGAAAAAAAAGAATAAATCCTAGAATTTATCAGAGTTTTCATACCAATCTGGAAACCATTGATAA
>JBHLLM010000457.1:0-2920 GCA_048885575.1 Candidatus Hermodarchaeota archaeon | reverse complement strand
TGGATTATCGCTCAACCTTGGTCAGACGGAAATGTAGTATCCAAAGGAATTTCCTATACAGGAACTACAGCTGAGTTATTTGCACGGAACCTTCATCCCGCAATTAAAGCTATTATCCCTGGACACGGATTTTGGGATCCTTATACAGATGTTGCATTTCCAGGTGGATGCTTTGATCACGCATTTATTCAATTGTGGTCATTTCTCGGTAAAAATCTAGATTTGAATAATCCTAAAGTATTTAGACAAATAATGCCAGATGCTTGGCTAGTAATTAAAGGTGTAGAACCAGTTAAAATAGATAAAGATCTAAAAATGTTAAATCAAGCGATAGAACAACACAAATCAAATCAGTATGTATATGAACATACCCTTGAGGAAAATTTCCGAGACGATCAATTACCTGATGGTTCTTCGTTTGATGACTTCAGCATTTTTGATCGCAAAAAGGAAATCGAAGAATCGAATTTACCAATATTAGCTTGGTGCTCGTGGTTAGATTCTGGTTATGGAGATGCTATTATCCACAGATTCATGAACACTTCTAATCCTCATATTGCTATCTTGGGTGATTGGACACACGGAGCGGTACTACCTGCCAACCAATTTTTCCCAAATCGAACTACAGTAACTCCAAAACCTAAAGATAGAGTGAATGCTTGGATTAATTTCTTTGATAATTGTATTTATGGAAAAGGAATACAGGGAAAAGTAATTTATTATTATACTTTAGTCGAAGAAAAATGGAAAAAATCTAATGTTTGGCCTCCGAGGGGGCATAAATATCAAAAATGGTATTTTTCCAAAGATTATAGCTTGACAAGGGAAAAACCTGAGAATGAAATCGGAGAAGATAAATATAATATTAATTTTCGAGCGACAACTGGTAGAAATAACCGATGGTGGGCGTTATTAGGACTCCCAATAACGTACGAAAACAGAATTAAAATTGACGATAAATTATTATGCTACACTAGCCAATCATTCGAGGAGGATATTGAACTTACTGGCCAAATCGTACTTTGTCTATATTTAGCCTCAACACACGAAGATGGTGCCATTTTTGCCTATTTTGAGGATGTAGATGAAAATGGGAAGATAACCTATATAACTGACGGAGAATTTCGAGTGATTCATAGAAAAATTTTAACTACAGAACCACCATATAAAATTTTAATTCCATACCACAGTTATAAAAAAGAAGATTCTGCTCCTCTCGTTCCAGGAGAAATAACAGAAATCAAATTTGGATTACACGCAACTTCGGTTCTTATAAAAAAGGGACATAGAATTAAAATCGCTATTGCTGGCGCAGATAAAGATACATTCTTACGATATCCCGCTGAAGGAAGACCAACAATCACGATTTCAAGAAACAATACACATTCTTCTTATATTGAAATTCCAATAATTAAAAACGAGGATAAGTAGGTGAGAAAAAGATGGAAGAATTATTACCAAGCTTAAAAGATATGTTAAAAGAAGCAATACAAATTAAGACAGACTTATCAAATTTAAAAATTGAAATGATAATTAAGAAAAAAAAGGACGGTCTTGTCGCTAAACCTGATGAAATCGCCATTATGTTAAAAATGTATGGCGGGTTAAGGGAAGGCATCCCAATGGAAATAGAAATAGAAAATGAGACACAGGTTATCACCATTAAATTTGAAAAAGAAGAACATTTCATAGAAGTCGCGAAAATATTTGAAACTTTGTGGGATAATGTTGTGGACTTACTTGTTCAAGCAATACAGAGCGACTTTAGTCGTATCAAAAACATCCCTAATATCGATGATTAATTCTTATTTTTTTCATGAAATTATATACTTATTTTTTTGTCTTCTTCTTTTTGATATCCCAATCGCTAAAAAACTTATCTAATTCATCCATAATCGCAATAAGACTATCAGAATTTAGCATTATTTTATCCTCTTCGATGATTAAATCATACTTAGCCACCCAGCTGAAGATTTTTTTATTTAATAGTTTTCTTAATTCAACGGACATCTTTTTGTTTTTTCCTGAGCTAAATAGACTATAAAGATCGTTAATAGGTACTTCATTTTTCTCTTGTATTAAAGATTTAATTGTTTCACTAAACTGAGTATCGTCTAACATAAGTCTTCTCAATTGAAATTTGTAATATGTTTTACTTATAAGCACTGAGGCGACGCTGCTACAAACGATTGTTATAAAAATACTAATTATGTTTTCAGTTATTGTCCACTCACCACGAATAACTAAGAAAAGTAGGAATGTAATAAAATATCCAAAAATAAAAAAAAACACCCCAAAGCAAAGAATGAAAATGGTAATAGTTCTATTCTTTAATTTTATGTTAATAACCTCTATTTTTTTTTTTGACTAGTACCCAATTTTTCCCATTCCTTAAATTTCTTTAGTAGTATATCAATAATTTCGGGAATTTTATCTCTCTCAATTATTAAATAATCATCTTCAATATCTAATCCAAAATCAGCTGTCCACTTAGCAATCTCTCTATTGAAAACTTTTTCATTCATATCTAAAATATCCATTATCATCTCTAGTTTAATTTTACTAGACGATTTAACAAGAGTTTCTATAATCTTCTTTCTCTTTTTCTCTTTTATATGACGATAAATTGTTAAAAAACTTATAATCCCAAATGAGGGATATCCAATAACAATTAGCCAAAGGAAATATTCATCAAATTCTCTTAGAAGTCTTGGATTGTGTCTATTATAGAAAAATAGCTCGCCATTATAGATTATAGCGTAATAATCTCCATTGTATGATATTAAGGGTTTACCCTCTCCATAACTATACATCCAACCACTTCCATGTATAGTTTCCCATATGGGAAATGGATTTGAACGATGGAATAAAAAAAGATATTTGTTTTGATTCAACACAATATAATTACCATCTCCTGATA
>JBHLLM010000456.1:0-2921 GCA_048885575.1 Candidatus Hermodarchaeota archaeon | reverse complement strand
TAGTGGACCTCAATCTGCTCACGATAGAAATTTCGATGATTTAGTAGCTTTGATGATGCTTCAACAGCTCATTTCGAATTCACCTCAAAACAACACAGCGTCCAAGCAAATATCCGAAGAAGCAAAAAAGCGTCGGGAAGGAATAGAAAAAACTCAAAAGGAAGTTTTGGATTTACTAGCTACTGATTAAATTATGATTAAATTAGAGAATAAAAATTTTATTTCTTCAATATACAATTTCTCAAAAAGAAATGGGAATATTATATCGATTTCTGGTAAAGCTGGAACAGGTAAAACTACTCTAGGGCTTCAGATAGTTAGTAATGTTCTGACAAATGAGATATCTTATGAAAATCGTTGTATATGGATTCAAGCGAGTGAGATCTTTCCCAAAAAACGTTTAATTTCGCTTTTTAAAAAATCTCCTGGTATGCTTAATTATCTTTTAAGGAATATTTTTATATATCCTGTACAGAAACCGTTTTCTAATTACAGAGATCAGTCCAATTTTTTTAACCAGCTAGTATCTCTTATATTGCCTTCTAATGTAAAATTTATTGTTATCGATAACATTTCCCACCATTTACGATTTGCAATATCATTATATACGGATATTAAGAGAAGGGCCATCCTTTTTGACCAATTTTTTAGCTCCCAGTTGTTTCCGTTAATTATGCGATGTTTAAGGGAAAACATAGTATTGATACTACTTCACGAAGTTTCCTTCGATCCCGCCTTGGGGAAGATTCAACCTTTTTTTAACAAGTTATATTCAAGAATTCAAGCCGTTAATATTAAGCTTTCAAAAGATTTTAATTCGAAGACTAAAAAGATGGAAATAATCTGCGGAGATAAACCACAAATAAGAAAGTTCAGTTATGAAATTAGAGATAACGGTATCTCACGATTATAGGGTCTTAATTATTAATAATAATTGAATTAAGTAATATATAAAAGATAAATTTCTAACTCCAATTTTTCCTTTTCCTTTAAATAAACCAGTTATAAATATAGAGTATGATAAACACGCCAACACCAAAAGTCTCAAGCAAGTTAAAATGCTCGATTTGTCAAGCTGAGATAAAAGAGCGCCATAAAGTTTATCAATCCAGCTTAAAACTCGGTATTATCTGCGACACATGTCGAGAACGCTTCTCAGATGAGGAAATCGAGATGATGATCAATATCTTTTTCGCTTTTGGGGAATATTTTGGAGCTCACGACAAATCTAAATTCTCAATAGAAAATATAATCCTTGAATTCGCCATAGATTTGAACGAAAGAAAGAAGGAATTTCACTCACAGAACATTAAGATGTGGCATAAAGTCTTAATCCATGGAATCACGCCAAAAGAATTCATAAAAGCGCTTTCTCTCTATGTTGAGCGTGATTTCTAGTTCAAAGAAGAAGAATCAAGATTTATATAGGTTTCACCCAGTACATTAATTAAGCAAAATCAAATTAATGATTCTCCTATAATAATAAATTTTGCAAAAAAAAAGTATTCGTTTAAAACAACACAAATCAAAATGTCAGATGAAGAACTGAGGGATCAAATTACAAAAATAGCAGTGGAAATTGATAAGATTGAAAAGATAGCGAAACAAAAAGAAAATTACATTACAAATAAATGTAACGAAGAATTTGATCCCAAAATTAAGGAAATTGGCGAACAACTGCTTCAGCAGCAAAACATTTTAAATGAAGTTCTCAAAAAAATTAACGAATTAGCAGCAAAAAAGAAGGATCTTCTAGCTAGAACAAAAAAATTGGAATCAGAATATAATTCTCTTAACAAAACCAAAGAAAAATACTTACTCAATCATCTAAAAGCGATCGAAAAAGAAAAGAAAACAAAAACGAAAGATATCGATAATCAAATCAAAACGCTTGAAAAAGAGTTGAAATCTCTCGAATAGGATTAAATATTATGAATAATTTGGTTTACATTAAGTTTTATTATACTTTTATTAAGCATTCTTATTGTCATTTTTCTCTTGATTATGAAACAAACAAGCGAGTACTTGCTTCTACTTGAAAAAGAGTCGAAATTAAAAGAATAAGAATACATATGTAAATTTGTATTTTGCCTTTTTAAATGATATCGTTATTCATCTTTTCTTGAAATTGGCTATTATATAATTCAGCATAATAATCACCCCTTGCTAGCAATTCGTTATGCGTACCTTGCTCTACAATATCACCGTCTCGAATTACAAGGATTAAATCTGCGTTGCGAATAGTTGATAGGCGGTGGGCAATGACAAAACTTGTTCTATTTTGCATTAATGCATCCATAGCTTCTTGGATCAAAATCTCCGTGTGTGTGTCAACAGAACTGGTGGCTTCATCAAGTATGAGGATAGGGGGATTCGCAAGAATAGCACGGGCGATCGTTAATAATTGCATTTGGCCTTGGGAGACATTTGTTATTTCTTCATTGATCATCATATTATATCCATCTGGCAGAGTTTTGACAAAAGGGTCAACATGAGCAATGCGTGCTGCAGTGAAAACTTCCTCGTCTGTAGCATTTTGATTGCCATAACGAATGTTCTCCATGATAGAAGCATTATAAAGCCATGTATCTTGAAGTACCATTCCAAACATACTACGTAAACTTTGACGAGTAAATTCTCGAGTATCATACCCGTCAACTAAAATTGCTCCACTGTTTAAATCATAGAAACGCATTAGGAGTTTAACGATCGTGGTTTTACCTGCTCCCGTCGGACCAACAATTGCGACTTTTTGACCCGGTTGAGTTATTGCAGAAAAATTTTTAATGATAACTTTATCTGGATTATATCCAAACTGTACATTTCGAAATTCCACTAATCCTTTAATTTGATCTAGCCTTACTGGTTCGGTAACATCGGGCGTCTCTTCTTCCTCTTCAAGAAAATTAAATACTCGTTCT
>JBHLLM010000455.1:0-2925 GCA_048885575.1 Candidatus Hermodarchaeota archaeon | reverse complement strand
TAAAGCCCGAATGAATCTCACTTATAGACAAAAGTGTATAAAGCTAAATATATATTTAACTCGTTATTAATCACATCGAAATCTACTTTAAAAATCAGATTAAAAGCATATTTAAATTAAAAAAAATTTTTTTTAAAAATATTTTTAAAGCTTTTTAGCAATTTCTTTCGCAAATGCTTTGCATTTTTCAAGTTCTCCTTCAATAAGAGGGCCCTGTATTCCTTTAACTGCTACTTGCAATCCATTCATTATTTTGGTTAAGTTTGGATTTTTCTGGATTTGTTTTTCCATTTTCTTCACTGCTCTTCTCATGGGACCGCCAGTATTTATTCCATCTCCACTATGAGTATCGAAAACAACTATCTTTGTATCTGGTTCAACAGAAAGAGAAGAGATAAACTTCTTAATGCTTCCTGCTTGACTACTGGCATAGGTAGGAGAACCTATCACAATTGCATCATAATCCTTAATGGTATTCTTCTCCACAGCATCAACTTTCACTATAGTAACATCATTGCCTGCTTCTTTAATGACTTCTCCAATCGTTTCTGCAGCTTTTTTAGTATTACCATATTTAGTTTCATAAACAATAAGCACTTTCATATTTCTCACATATCTTAATTTATTTTTATTATTTCCTATTTGTATAGACTAATCATCCATTCCTATAAAAAGAATCTCCCATTATATCATAAAAAGAAAGTTAATTTTAGATTTTAATTTCGATGAAAATTAGAATACAATTAGAAAATTGCTGAAACATTTACATACACTTTAGCTAATCAATAAAAAATAGAATAAGTATTTAAAAACCAGAAAAACTTAGTTTACGCATTATGGAAGGTAAATATGTTAGTCTTATTACGTACAAAAAGAATGGTAGTCCTATAGCTACTCAGGTATGGTTCGTAGAAGAAGCAAAAAAGCTATATGTTGTGACCTTACAGGGAAGATATAAATTTAAAAGGATAAAAAATAATCCAAATGTCAAAATTGCCCCTGCGAGTATGCGAGGTAAGCCAAGTGGTGAATACATTGGAGGAATTGCTCGGATTCTCTCCGATGCTGAGTCTAGACCAATCATCGAATTATTTAGGAAAAAATATCGTATGTTTAAGCTGATGTTTAAAGAAGCCCGAGAAGGAGAAAAGAAATCAATTTTTATTGAAATTACAGTTAAATGAAGAGCGATATTTGAGGAACTTTATTTTCTTTAGGAGTATCAATATCTCAAAAATTTGTAGAATCTTGATATTAAAAAAAAAAAAAATAGGTTATAGATAAATTATTTCGCAAATGCCTTCAAATTCATCCTGATTATTCAAGCTTCCTGAAACAACCACCTCATGGAGCTCTTGTGATTCTAATAGGTCAATAAGTGAACTTCGATCAAACTTAACCATCAAATCAAGAAGATTATCATTATCGAAATCGTTAATCGTACTTGGTTTTTCTTCAGCGAATATTCCATTGTTAAGTTTGACAGTACTCAGATCAATATCTTCTACATTATAGTTTTCCGGTAATCCTATGAAAACTGTAATCCATTTTCCATTGCTTTTACAATTTAGAACGTGTGGATTAATCGTTAAAGTTGCTTTTATGATTTTATCGTCATCTTTTTTATCTTTATCGGGTACTGGTATTTCTTTGTGAGGTGTTTCATCGGGATCCTTATCGATCATATCCGTTTCCTGATTTAGTGATTCAATTAGATAAAAACTTAGACCTGAGCTAAAAAATAGCCCAAAACCCACAAAAACAATCAGGAATCCTGTTATTTTTCTCCTCATAAAGTTCACACTTAAGTATAAAAACCCTAGACAAAGATAAAATTATTCATATTTAAATCTTTGCTAAATCTTCAGCCTTATTTTTCATTTTTTTCACGATAATTAATGGAAAAGTACCTTTTGGAGAATTAAGTAGAACTTTATTCTTTTTTTTCCCATGAATTAATGGAAAAATAGTTTTAACCACTAGACTAAAAAGACAGTTATTTTCGAATTATGGGAGATTTTTCAATAGGTTATAAGGATATGGGGTTGAAAGGATTTAAAAAATTATATCATATTGAAAGAATTAAATTTCTTCTAAATTATAATCCCAGGACCCAACTCCATAATCTAAAGCATACTTAATATACTTTATTTGTAGTGGATTATCTATATTTTTCAATTTTATCGAAATTGGGTGCAAAAGCTTATAACCGTAATAATCTAAGGATATGGGATCGGTTCCTGCAAAAAGAATACCCAAATTTTTCTCTATTCCCCCATGTCGAAATTCTTGGGCTTTTACCATAACTTTTAAAGCATCGCAAATAATCAGATTAGATTTAAAAATAGTATTTAATTCCGCTATTCCTTTATTAATATTTTTAACCTTGGTGTGCATTTTTAATCGTTCAGTCTTTGCTAAATATCCAAATTTATCTTTAAGAGCATTAGTAAGTTTTACAATAAAATGATCCTTTAAAATTGGAAGAGAAATTACGAAATCCTGCTGAAATGGGATTTCAGAGACTTTTAATCTATAATTTCGAGAAGTTTTTATATTTTTAAAAGAATGTTCATAGAAATTTACAAAAGAAATACCTAATTCTTTACATTTTTCTACAATTGGATGATTTTTTATACTCTTTTTAGATACATCCACACCATGACCATCTCCACAAATAATTTCCGAAGCTTTAATTTTTATTTCATCGTACACAGCTTCAATCATTTCCGGATGAGTTGTTGTAGGATATGGGTTATACGAAACAAGGTTTACTTTTAAAAGCACTTTTCCTTGAACATACTTTCTAAACTTAGAGAGTAATATCCTAACAAATCTTTTTCTATCTGGATTTTCGGTAAAATAAATTGCTGACATGGAAGTATGTGTCTTATTTAGTTGTTTTAATTCTTAAAGACCTATATA
>JBHLLM010000454.1:0-2929 GCA_048885575.1 Candidatus Hermodarchaeota archaeon | reverse complement strand
TGGTGAATTACGTGATTCTAACAAAGAATAAGTGCATAATATTAAACTTCTAGAGGGCGAGGAACAGAAAGTGCTGGAATATCATGATCTTGATGAATTAATCTCTAAATATAATGAACTTAAAGAAGACAACAAAAAAGATAAAGAACTCCTCACAAAATATCAAAAAGAAAGTGAAAGTTGGAAAAATAAACACATGCGGCTTCAAGCTGAATTTGAAAACGCTCAAAAACGATGGGAAAAAAACCGTCAAAATTTAAGAAAAGAATACATAGGGTATACCTTAAAATCTTTCCTACCTTTATACGATTCCTTTAAAAAAGCTCTGGAAGGCAATGATAAAAATAAAGTAATTCTAAAGCAATTTTACGACCAATTCATTGGAATTTTGAAGTTTCATAAAGCAGAACCAATTGAGGCTAACCTTAACGATCCTTTTGATTATTCTTACCATGAAGCGTTGAGTTCATTGGAAAAAGATGATGTTCCTAATAATTCGATTATAGAAATCATTCAAGATGGTTGGAAAATGGATAATGATGTACTTAGATACGCTAAAGTAATTATTTCTCGCGAACCTGCTCCTCCAGAACCCGAACCCGAAATGGAACTAGAAACAGAGTCACATGAGGAAAACTCTCATAAAAGCGAACAGGATGAAGTTGTAAGCAACCAAAAAGATGCGAAAATAGAAGAATTATCAAACAAAGCTGAACAAGAGCCAGTAGACTCTGAAAAGAACGACCAATAAAAACTCTAATTCTTAAGAAACTATCTTTTCAACTCTTTTTGTTTTGAATGTAAATAATAATTTATAAATTCAATATTTATGGCAAGATAAAATTATGATTTATAATAATTACTTTTTATTACTTGACTTTAGTTATGTACACTTAGTTTAAAAAAAAAAATAATAATAAAAAGAGAAAAGCAATGTCAAAAATTCGAGAAGTAAGAGTATCTCTAAAAAGTAGACCAACAATGGAAGGAGCGGGAGTTAGGTTGAAACGAGCGTTTGGATACGCTGATCCTTCCTTGGATCCCTTTTTACTATTAGACGATTTCAGTTCAGATAATCCTAACGACTATTTAGCGGGATTTCCATGGCACCCTCATCGAGGTATCGAAACTATTACCTATATGCTTCATGGCCAAGTTGAGCACGGAGATAGTATGAATAATAGTGGAGTTATTGGAGCTGGTGATGTTCAGTGGATGACCGCGGGTAGCGGCATAATACATCAAGAGATGCCGAAGAAAAATGCAAATGATCCTGCCTTAGCTGGCTTTCAATTGTGGGCCAATCTTCCTGCATCTCATAAAATGATGAATCCACGCTATCGTGATATCACAAAAGATCAGATTCCCGAAGTTATCGTAAATGATGGAGTGAAAGTAAAAATAATTTGTGGCGAAGTAAAGGGTATTAAAGGACCCGTAGAGGATATTATTACCGATCCAGAATATTTAGATGTCTCTATAGAGCCAAATTCTGAATTCCAACATTCAATAGATAATACTCATAATGTTTTTGCATATGTTATTGATGGAGAAGCGTTCTTTGATCCAATTAAGAATGAAATTGTTGGTAAAGACCATCTTATAATTTTTAGAAAAGGGGATGAAGTTTTAATAAGAACTAAAGATAAATCCGTTAGATTTCTACTGATTTCTGGTAAGCCAATTGGAGAACCTGTAGCATGGAGAGGACCAATTGTCATGAATTCTGAAGAGGAATTAAGGATTGCCTTTAACGAATACAATAAAGGCACTTTTATTAAGCATAAATAATCCTCCTTACTTTACATTTTATCCTTCCCACCTAAGTGGATTGAAATCCTAATTTTCGACCCAATTATGGAAATCTAGTTTTTCTTAATCTATAATTTGGGTGTTATAATCTAGTATTTGGTGGTAAATTACGGCATTAGATTTAAATACTATTTTAACAACTATATAAGACATAGATGGGAGAGAAGATGTATTATAAGAGATATAAAATCAAAGTACTTTTTGTTTTAGGAGCATCTATATTAATTTTATTTATTTTACCTAAGATTGATGTTAGTTTTAAACCTCCTAATTTTGTTAATGAAAGTGAAATGAGGCGCAACCCACATAATTTAAATACTTCAGGGTATTGGGAATTAATATCCCCAATTGAAATAGATGACGTGGGTACTAATAATTGGACATGGGCTGAAGGAGAGGCTTGGTTTGGAGGAGGTAATGGAACTCAAGCTAATCCTTACATCATCGAAAATGTCACGATTGATGTTAATAACAATTTTGAATATTGCATTAGTATACAGAATTCCAATAAACATCTTATAATCAATAATTGCACGGTTTCGAAAGCGAATATAACAGGTATTTTCTTAGAAAATGTAAATAATTCACAAATCATTAATAACAAGGTTCTAAACAACAGTTATGTGGGGATTGGTTTAATTAAGAGCAATTTTAATATACTAACAAGAAATAATGTAAGTGGTAATATTATAGGGGGTATCGGTTTAAATAATAGTTACCATAACTCAATTTTCAACAATACTGTAAATTCCAACGATGGTTTTGGAATAGGTTTAGGAAATTCTACCTTTAATACAATTACGAATAATACCGCAAAAGATAATGGCAACCACGGGATAGGTTTGCTGGATAATAGTAACAATAACACAATTTGGAGAAACAATGTGATCTTCAATAGTTTGGGAGGTATGGGCATAGGGGGTAGTAATTATAACTCAATTATAAATAATACTGTGAATTCCAACGAAAATTATGGAATAGGATTAGGGGATTCTAATAATAATACAATCTCGAATAATACTGTAAATTATAATTTATTTTATGGGATTGCCATATCAAATAGTGATAGAAATGAAGTAAAAAACAACATTGTTTTAAATAACATACAGGGGATACT
>JBHLLM010000453.1:0-2930 GCA_048885575.1 Candidatus Hermodarchaeota archaeon | reverse complement strand
TGGTCCTCCAACATAAGCTTCAGGGCTCACGTGACCAATACATGGACCAGATGTTCCACCCGAGAATCGACCGTCAGTAATTAAAGCCACATTATTTAATGTTCTTTTTAACATCAGCGTGGCGGTAGTAGCTAACAATTCGGGCATACCTGGACCACCTTTCGGACCCTCATAACGAATTATTATTACAGACCCGTTTGATATTTTATTTAAGGCTAGATCTTCGAGAACATCTAGCTCATTGTTATAACACAATGCAGGACCTGTAAATATCAACATTTCTTTACTTTTAATAGCAGATTGTTTAATAACAGCTCCATCTGGAGCTAAATTTCCTTTTAATATGACCGTACCCCCTTCAGGATAAATAGGGTTTTCTATTGGTCTTATAATATCTTCGTCTAAAATTTTAACTCTTCTGATATTCTTCTCTAATGGTTTTCCAGTAACCGTTAAACATTCAAGATGAATGTGATCCCTTAATCTTGACATAATGGCAGGTATTCCCCCAGCTCTGTATAAATCTGTAACTCCATAATTTCCAGAGGGATAAATGTTTGCGATAGTAGGTATCTTTTTGCTAAATTTGTTGAATAGTTCTAAATCGAATTCAATCCCCATTTCATATGCTATTGCTGGGAGATGTAAAGCAGAATTTGTAGATCCACCAATAGCTAGATCTACCATTAATGCATTTTCAAGCGATTCCCGTGTCATTATATGAGAGGGTTTTATCCCCCTTTTAAGCAAATCAATAACTTGCCTCCCAGAGTTTCTTGCGATAGTATATTTCATGCGAGTCACTGCGGGAGTAGTAGCTGCATTAGGTAGTGTCATTCCAAACGCTTCCATTAGACATTGAAATGTGTTCGCGGTCCCCATTATTTCGCACGATCCATATGTCGCACAAGTTATACATTTAATTTTAGTATCAAAATTATCGTAGTTATTTTGTTCAATCCCAGTATAATCAGGTTCGAATCTAATTTCGTAAAAATTTGGTCCACCTGGTACGCATATTGTTGGGATATCTAATCGAATTGCAGCCATTAAAACTGCTGGATTGATTTTATCGCAACTAGATATGGTAACTAACGCATCCAAACTATGCGCTTGAACCATTAACTCAATTGAATCTGCAATAACTTCTCTATGAGGGAGAATATAACGCATTCCTTCATTACCATTAGCCCAACCATCACAAGGTCCTACCGTACAGAATTCAAAAGGTAAACCACCAGCCTCTAAGATTCCATACTTTACCGCTTCAGCGAGTTCGTTTAAATGTTTGTGACCAGGGTTAAGTTCATTCCAAGTGTTAGCAATACCGATGAAAGGTTTGTTATTGATATCATTATCCTCTAATCCTACCCCTTTAATGATACCTCTTGTTACATAATTAAAAGGCGTTGTTTTTGTCCACTCAAAAATACGATTACTCCTTTTTTTTGGATCAATTTCCTTCTCATCCATCTTTTTTCCCTTATCTAATTTGATTTATATAAGTTTATAATCGAAAAAGTATCATTTTATATTATATTTTGATATTCTTATATAAATTCTTAATTTCTGGTAATCATGAACGACGATAAACTTGAATCAATACTAACTGAGTATTCAAAATTATATACTTGCGCTGTTTCAGATGCAATCGATGAGTTAGGTCTTGATCCAGGGTTTGTTGATGCAGGTATAAGACCAATGTGGTCTGGTGCGAGAATACTCGGCTACGCAGGAACGATGAAGATGGAACTATCAGATGAACCACTTGATAGGAATATTATTTCTCGCTTAGTTAAATTTATGAGAAAAGTTCCTAAAAATCCTATAATGTGCGTTGATATGTCAAATCAAATGATTGCTGCTGGACTTGGACAGAGCACAAGTAGGTTGCTTCTAGGTTTAGGGTTTCGGGGAGGGTTAGTTGACGGACCAATCCGAGATATTTCACAAGTTATTGCTTTGAAATTTCCAATCTTTGCAAGAGGGATAATATGTTCATCAATTCGAGGTAGAATGATTATAGATTTAGATAATGTGATGAAACCTATTACATGTGGAGATATAATGATAACGCCAGGAGACTTAATATTTGGTGATATAAATGGTGTGGTTGTTGTTAACCAAAATAATATTGAATCTGTTTTATTAAGAGCAAAAGAAATAATTTCGACAGATAAATGGTGGTTTGAGCAATTGGAAAAAGGTCGCGATCCTACCGATATTGAAAAAGAAAAAGAATTACCTTAATTTATCAAGAAAATAGTAGTTTTTCGATCAAAGATGCTGAATCAAGAGGAAATAGAAATTGGTCTAGAAGATTTAGAAGCTTTGAAATCCATTTTTAAGTTATTTCTTGTTTTCATTAATAAATTTCCTATTAAAAAACCTAAGTTCAATATTGATAGATTTAGAAAGAAACTAGCTGATTTTGAGCAAAAATTGCACCAAAACGAGAAAATTACAAATATAGAATTTGTGAATCTATTAGATAAATTAAAAACAACTATCCAAAAAGTAGTGTGGCCCGAATTATTATATATTGTAGGCTGGCATGGAGGAATTATCATCAATGATATAGGATTCTGTGAATTTGATAACCCAAACTATTCTTTAGGTCGATTATTAGAAACCATGCAAATAGCGGTAAATCATCAAATGCCTTATAATTTAGAAGTAGCCGTGAGCTGTTTAAAATGGTTAAATGAAAAATTTCCCGAAAAATATGAAGAATTTCTAAATCTATATAAACAAGGGAAGTGTGAAATAATTAATCCTTCATATTCTCAACCATATAGCTTAATTATTGGCCCAGAATCTAATCTTAAACACTTTGAATACGGATTAAAGCATCTTAAAAAATTTGGATTAGATTCCAACATATATTATTGCTCAGAAAGTTCAATCCACCCACAAATTCCTCAAATACT
>JBHLLM010000452.1:0-2945 GCA_048885575.1 Candidatus Hermodarchaeota archaeon | reverse complement strand
GGAGTGATTATAGCAACCATAATCTTAATGTTTCCCGATCCAGTTTATGTCAGAATAAATATCCTTCCAATTACTATAATTATCTTCCTTTTCATCATAGTTGGTGGGACGGTTGGCATTTCTGAATTTCTAAGACCACATTATGACGATGATCCTCACATCGAGATGAAAACTAACTTGATTTAATTGTTTATTTTTCTTGGTAACGGTAAAAAATCATAAATCGAGCAATCAATTTTTGTTTAAAAACACCCGAAATATCAGTAACATAATGGAATCGACATAATTTCGACTTAATGAGAGAAAATATTTAGATAAAGAAAGCGGTAGAAATTAATGCGCGAATTACTATTAGATACATGGATTTAGCAGATTAAACCAATACATAAAACTACGATGTTCATCAATAGCTTAATATAATTCAAACAATACCTTTATATTAGATTGAAACTTAAATTAAAAATTAGGTTAAGGCAATTTAAAATAAGCGTTTATTAAAATCGCCGATATAATTATTGCATTAATCAATATTGCAATTAATAGGTAATAAAATGACTGATAATTCGTTTTCGTTAGAAGATTTATATCCCAAATATGTTATAAACTCAAAGGGTGAAAAAAAAGAGTTTGATGTATCTAATATCGCTAAAGTATTGAATAAAGAGACTGGGCTTGACATTAACATAGCCGAAAAAGTTACTGAAGATGTTATACGTATAATAATTGGACTTGGATACGAAGAAATCACCACAAACTACATTAGAGAATTAGTATGTGTTGAATTAACCCAACGAGGTTTAAATAAATACCGAAACTTATTTGCGAGAGCCATTAACTTGGAGAATATATCCTTCAAGTTAGATGAGGCTTTTATGGATAAATTCAAAGGAAAACAGCCAGACTTTGGCCCATTAGGGCATATCACATACAAAAGAACTTATGCTAGATATATTGAAAGCGAGAGTAGGAAAGAAGAATTTTGGGAAACAATTAGAAGAGTTGTAGAAGGGTGTTATTCAATTCAAAAAGAGCATTGTATCAAGCTAAGTTTACCTTGGAGCGATTCTAAAGCTCAAAAATCTGCTCAGAAAATGTTTACTAAGATCTGGGACTTCAAGTTTTTACCCCCTGGGAGAGGACTTTGGATGATGGGAACTGAATTTATTGCTCGACACGGATCTATGTCCTTGAATAATTGCGGTTTTGCATCTACAGAGGATATTGACTTAAAATACTCGAAAGCTTTTGAGTTCGTCATGGATGCTCTAATGTTGGGGGTTGGTGTAGGTTTTGATACGAAAGGAGCAGGGAAGATAACCATAAAGAAACCAAAAGAGGAATCTCTTACATTTCAAATACCTGATAGTAGGGAAGGCTGGGTAGAAGCTCTTAGAATTAATTTAGAAGCGTATTTTTTAGGAAAACCTATTCCAAAGTTTGATTTTAGTTTAATAAGGCCCGCTGGAAATCCTATTCGAGGATTCGGAGGGATAGCGAGTGGGCCCGGTCCTTTAAAAGATATGTTAATACACATACAAACAATATTAGAAGCTCGAATTGGACAAAAAATTAAGTCGATTGACATATTGGACATTATGAATCTAATAGGAAAATGCGTCGTAGCTGGAAATGTGAGACGAAGTGCTGAGATAGCTTTAGGTGACCCCACAGATCTTGATTTTATTACTTCAAAACAAGACGAAGAAAAACTTTACTCATATAGGTGGGCTAGCAATAATAGTATTTTTGCTTTCAAAGGATTAGATTATTCCTTTATAGCTGAACAGATCGCAGTGAATGGTGAGCCTGGAGTTTTCTGGTTAGATAACGCGAAAGCATATTCTCGGATGATAGATGAGCCAGATTATAAAGATAAGAAAGCTGCTGGCGTGAATCCCTGTGGAGAACAGACACTAGAATCCTTCGAGCTTTGTTGCCTTGTAGAAACCTTTCCGTCGCGTCACGATTCGTACGAAGAATTCCGAGAAACCCTAAAGTTTGCTTATTTGTATGCTAAGTCGGTGACTCTCGTTAATACTCATTGGCAAGAAACTAACGCGGTAATGCTAAAAAATCGACGAATGGGGATATCTCAGACAGGGATTATTGAAGCGTTTGTAAAGCACGGGAGACGGACTATGCTTGAATGGTGCGACAAAGGGTATAGTTATTTGCAGAGTTTGGATGAACAATACTCCGGTTGGCTTTGTATTCCAAGGAGTATTAAGATAACTACCGTTAAACCGAGCGGAACTGTCAGTCTTCTACCTGGAGTTCCTCCTGGAATTCATTATCCTCATTCTGAATATTATATCCGGAGGATACGCATTTCTAAAAATTCTGATCTTATTAAACCTATTAAAAAGGCAGGATACTTCGTCGAAGAGGATCTTTATTCACCCAATACGGTTGTAGTTGAATTTCCCGTCCACGAGAAATATTTTGATCGCTCTAAAAACGAAGTTTCAATATGGGAGCAAGCTGAAAATGCGGCTGACTATCAAAAGTATTGGTCCGACAATCAGGTTTCTATTACAATTACTTTTAAAAAAGAGGAGGCGAACCAAATTAAACACGTTCTCGAATGCTTCGAAGACAAGCTGAAAAGCGTAAGTTTCTTACCAATAAAAGAACATGGATATAAGCAAGCGCCTTACGAAGAAATTACCAAGGAAAAATACGAAGAAATAATATCAAAAATCAAACCATTATTCTTAGACGAGACAAAGGATAGGGCGATCGGCGAGAAATTTTGCGATTCAGAACGATGCGAGGTTAAATTTTAAACTCCATTTTTACTTGACTTTAATCATCATATTTTTAAATTTGAAATGAATAATATTTCCATAATAGTTTACATTTTTGTGAATAACAACCTAACTCCTTAATTTTTGATGATTGTAAATAAAAAAATTGCTCTTCTTGCTACTGCTTTAATCTATTTT
>JBHLLM010000451.1:0-2948 GCA_048885575.1 Candidatus Hermodarchaeota archaeon | reverse complement strand
AATATGATCTAGATCGTAGCGTAAAAACATTGCGTCTTTTCTGCGATTTCGATAATATACTTCAAATTCTTTTTTAGCCATTTGAAAATCTCTGTATAAAACAACAATTTCGAGGTTTGGGTTTAATTCCTTGAGAATGTTAATATTCTTAATTGAGGTTCCGCAACACACATTTGAACAATATGTTATACCTTCTTTCTGTCTTGCACCAGCGCATAAAACGAAAGTAACGCGCTTTAAATTATCCAGCCACGATTTATCAGCTTCTTGTAGTTTCTGCTCAACTTCGAGTTGTGTCATAACTTGTTTATTTTTACCATCGTATTGAAATAATCCATTAGGCTTGAATTCTTGCCCTCCTGTAGCTACAATTATTGCCCCCGTTTTTATATCTGTTACTTTATTCTTGGAGTTGTTAATTCTAACTTCATAATTTCCGATATATCCTTTGATGTCTTCAATAATTGATTCTAGATGAACCTCAATGTTATTATTACTCTCAACTTTATCAAGAATATCACTCAAAAAGATAGAAGCCTCCTCTTGAATGGGATATAAAATGTTGAGATTGTTTAAATTTCCCCCAAGCTTCTTTTCTTTTTCTATTAGATATGTTTTAAACCCTTGTTTAGCTAATTCTAAGGATGCAGTCATTCCTGAAACACCTCCGCCTATCACTAAAGCAGTCGGTATCACCTCAATCTTCTCCTCCTTTTGAGGTTTGATTAATTTGGATTTTGACACTGCCATCCTTATTAAATCCATAGATTTATTGGTAGCAGCCTCTTTTTCAGTCATGTGAACCCAAGAACATTGATCTCTAATGTTTACCATTTCAAATAAGTATTTATTCATTCCTGCTTCCTGACAAGTTTCTTGGAATAAAGGTTCGTGAGTTCTTGGAGTACATGAAGCTACTATAAATCTATTAAGGTTATGCTCTTTAATTTTTTCTTTAATTAGTTCTTGGGAATCAGAACTGCACGAATATAAATTATCTTCACACCATACTACATTTGGTAATGATTTTATATAATCTCTGACATTTGGAACATCGACATACTTACCAATATTAATCCCACAATGACAAATAAGCACTCCTATTCTTGGTTCATCCGTAGAGCTTACTTCTTTTTCAGGTATGTCAAATACCTTTTCTCTAACTTTTGTAAATTTCACAGAATTAAGTAAAGTAGCTACTTGGGATGCCACGCCGCTTGCATCAGCCACTGTTTCTGGAATATCCATTGGTCCTTGGCAAAAACCGCATAAGAAAATACCTTCCCTTGACGATAATGACTTATTGAAATAAGACTTTTCTTTGAAAAAATCATATTTGTCTAGTTCGATATCAAGGATTTTAGCTAAATCCCCTATCCCCTTTTTAGGTACTAAGGGAGTTGCTAGTACAACTAAATTAGCACGAAAATCATTAAATTTTCCAGTTTTTAGATCCTCATAGTGAATTATTAAATCATTTGTTTCCGGATCCTCTTCGATGGTGCTTATTTTTGTTTGGAAGTATTTTACACCATATTCGTCTTGAGCTCTTTGGGTAAATTCATAAAAGTTTTTACCATAGGCTCTGATATCGTGTCTAAATACAAAACATTTTGCCTTTTCAGAGTGTTCAGAAGTTATTATAGCTTCCTTAGCAGTATACATGCAACAAACACTTGAACAGTAAGGTACGTTTTCATGTAGATCTCTGGATCCTGCACATTGAATAAAAGCTATTTTTTCCGGTTCTTTTTCGTCGCTAAGCCTTAAGACATGACCTCCAAAAGGACCTGAGGCACATAAGATTCTTTCGTATTCTAACGCACTCACTACATTTTGGAATCTATAACCCCATCTTGGAGAGAGCTCGTCTGCTGGCATGTCAAAACCAGTTGCTACTACGACAGCGCCTACTTTTATTTTAATTTTTTGTGGTTTTTGTTCATAGTTAATAGCTTTTGCTTCGCATACTTTTTCGCAGACTCCACAAACTCCTTTAGTTAACTTTAAGCACAATTCGGGATCGATTAAATACACTGGAGGGACCGCTTGAGGAAAGGGAATATAGACTGACTTTCTTTTACCTAAATTCATATCGAATATGTTAGGTACTTGGATTTTTGGGCATTTAGCCGCACAGTCTCCACAACCTTTGCACTTATCTTCTTCGATATATCTTGGTTTTTTAAGCACTGTTACATCAAAATCACCAGCTTCTCCCTTTATATCAATTACATCGTGATATGTCATTAACTGGATGTTTGGGTTCCGAAAGACCTCGACCATCTTAGGCGCAAGAATACAAAGAGAACAATCGTTAGTTGGAAAGGTTTTGTCTAACTGTGCCATCCTTCCGCCAATAGATGGTGATTTTTCTACAAGATAAACTTTAAATCCAAGTTCAGTTAAGTCTAATGAAGTTTGAATGCCTGCAATACCCGCACCAATAACTAAAACTGCTCCTTCCATTAGTTTTTAACCCCACTATCTTTTTTAGAATCAATTACTTTTATATGGTTTACTAAAAACTCAGAGAAATCTGAAATTTCAATTGAAGAAATGTCCTCGTAATCATCTTGCAAACAAGAAAGGTGAATTTTACATTTTGGACAAGCAGTTAGCATTATTTCACCCGCATCTTTAGCTTCAAGCATTCGTTTATATCTGAGAGCCTTGGATTTCTCATTACAATTCATCCAAGAGTTGACACCACAACATAGCGAATCTGATTTATTATGTTTCATTTCGGTGAACTCATATCCCAAATTTTTAAACTCATTAAATATTTCGCGCGTATTATCAATAATTCCATTATCTTCGGGTAGAAATCTACTTAACCTGCAAGGATCGTGAAATGTAAATCTAATGTCTTCTTCTGATTCATTTTTACCTACAAACTCAATTTTCCCCTTTTTCCACATTTCATAAATATATTCGATGATATGTTT
>JBHLLM010000450.1:0-2955 GCA_048885575.1 Candidatus Hermodarchaeota archaeon | reverse complement strand
TTAACATTTCTTTATTTCCACGAGCCCAATCTGAATGGATTTCAAAGTAATAATTATTTGAGCTGTTTTTTTCAAAAGAATGCGTAAAGAATCCTTCACTAACCGTTTGATCCATTATATTTGCTATTCTGGCTGAAAGCTGTTCGTCTAGCATGTTCTCCGGATAGGAATAAAACACTAAGGGCCCTATTTTTCGATGGAAATACGATAAAGCTACAATTGGTTTCAATTAATGAATCTCCATTTAATTTACTATTCTAGATTTCTTAAAATTTTTAATACTTTTACTTAGAATAAATTAATATTAAAGGTTATATATTCATAAAAATAAATAAATTTATTTTAATTAAATGAAATAAGAAGGTTTTACTTAGAAATACTATGTGCCCTATAAAACTTGTAGGATTTGACCTTGATGATTGTCTCTATAATTCAACAGGTCTTTCTCAAATGGCAAGAATTAAGGGTATAGATGCAATGATAAGGTTAGGGTTAAAAATTGAACGCCAAAAAGCTCTAATTTTGATAGAAGAAATTGTAACTGAATATGGATCTAATTCTTCTAAACATTATGATTACTTCATTAGAAGATTAAACGAGTATGAACATTATTCTATTTCTTTTAATGAACAAGTTAGGTATGTAGCAGCAGCCGTAATGGCTTATCACGCTCAAAAAATAGAACACATACAATTATACGATGATGTACAAAAATGTTTAGAGAAGCTTAAAGAAACTGCAATAAAAACAGCTATAATTACTGATGGAATCCCTATAAAACAGTATGAAAAGATTTTAAGATTAGGGATCGACGAATTAATTGATTTAGTTGTAATTTCTGATGAAATTGGAATTAGAAAGCCTAATCCAAAGTTGTTTTCATATTGTCTAAACAAATTCAGAGTTAAGGGTTACGAAACCATTTATGTTGGGGATAATATATATAAAGACATTATCCCCGCAAAATTAAATGAAATTCATAGCATCTATATACATCGAGGGGGGAAATACGATATTAATGTAACAGGGGAAGAAGTTGCAAAAGAAAATAAACCTGATTATGAAATTTCTAGATTGGATGAACTTTTTGACATTATAATTGAACTCAATAAGAATTTTTATATCGGTAAGGTTTAATGGTAAAGATTGCATGTATTCAACCAGAAGTTTTCCAAGAGAATAATAAATGTTATTTAGGAATAGAGGAACTATTTAAAGATTTCTTTTCTAAATATGAATCATGCGATATTATCTGTTTACCTGAAAGATGGTTTCCGTTAACGAATGAAAAAAAAATTAATGTTCAAAAAGAAAGAGGGGAAAATTATCATTTCATTAAAAATCTAGCAAAAAACTACACTGTAGGTGTAATCTCAGGAGCTATTTGGGAAAAGAGGGAAGATTCTATTAAACCAAGAATCACGAGTTATTTTTTTGATAATTCTGGTGAAGAGATAGGAAGGCAAGATAAAATTCATCTGTATTCTTATGAAATAAAAAAATTCGAACCTGGAGAAGATTTATGTTTGTTTTCCTATAAAAATTTCTGCTTCGCGATTTTGATTTGTTTTGATATGGCCTTTTTTGAAACTCCAAGGTTAGCTGCAGAAAATGGGGCAGATCTATTATTCTCTCCTACACAAATTAGGACAGAGGGAATTCAAAATTGGGAAATTTATTTAAAAGCCAGAGCTCTCGAAAATAGAATTCCTGTTGTAGCCTGCAATACTTTTGGTAGGATTTCAAATAGCACATTCCCAGGGCATAGTAAAATTATATCATTTCTAAATGATTTTATTTCACCTTCAAAATTAAGAATCGTTGAAGGACTATATAATTCAAGTGGATTTATATTTGACGAATTTGATTTAAATTTTCCAAAAAGGCTGAGAAAGCTGAGATTTAAGGAGATTATAGAAAAAAGTGAAATAAATGTGATAAAAGCAGATTTCTAAGAAGTATATAGCCGTCTCTTAAATTTTGATTCTAATTTTTTACACTTGTCCCTAATGGGCTAAAAATAATTTTAATTAATAAAATTTTAGATCCAATGATCCCTCCCTCTCTCGGGGGGTTTAAATATGAAAAATAAAATTAAAAGTAAAAAATAAAAAAAGAAGAAACAATGCTATCCTCATCAAAGATAAATAGTAGTTATGTTGGTCCTCGAGCATTATTTGACCAGTCTTATATTCCACCTCAAATTCTTTATAGAAAAAAAGAAGAAAAGGCGCTATTTTCAATTCTAAAGGATTCCTTTTTAGATAAATTCTGTTTAAATATATTATATCAAGGGATTCAGGGAATTGGAAAGAAAGTCATAATAAATAAAGTTATTAGGGACTTATCTCTATTAAATCCTGAGCTCGTAAACATCCGAAAGGTTTATGTAGATTGTAGGGACAAAAATATAGAGGAAATAATTATTTCTCTACTTACTGAAATAGGGTTTCATCAAAATATTAATTTCAATTTTAAGAGTATTATAGACTCTAATATTTCTGATTTATGGAACATCTTTAAATTGACATGTAAAAAAGCTAACTTCAACCTTTTATTTGTTTTCAATAATATTGAGTGTTTAAAACCAGAATTTTTTAAGAAATTTCTTCAATATGGAAAAGAAACCAATATTAGCTTAATCTCTACTGGTAATCAAATTTTAAAATCCTCTACTTTAGATATTTTAAGTGAATTCGACATTAAAAAGAGATTAAATTATTTCTCGTATAACGAGCTTCACGATATTATAAAACAAAGAATCTCTTTAACTTTCAAGCACGAAGTAGATAAAGAATTGATAGAATTTATAATAGATTTAATTTTCGAGCATCACGTTCCCGTACCAGGTAAGGGAATCGAAATTCTTAGAGATCTTTATCCATTCTTAAGTAAACAAGTAGAATTGAATCATCTTGAGATCTTTGAAATTCTTCAAAACCAGTTTGAATCACT
>JBHLLM010000449.1:0-2963 GCA_048885575.1 Candidatus Hermodarchaeota archaeon | reverse complement strand
ATCAAAGTATTGTAAAAAAAGGAGTAAATCTTTCAGAGGCAATTAGGGAAGCGTTAGAGCTTACAAATCTTAAAGCGCTAGGTGGAGGACACCCTCCAGCAGCAGGTACAAAAGTTCCAATTGACAAAATCGATCTCTTTTTAGAAAATTGTAATATTATAATTAAAAAGCAATTAGCAATTAAATAAAACTTATACTAATCTTCCGAATTTTTATATTTTATAACTTTCTCCAATTTCAGGAGCAACCGAAATAAAACCTCTTTTTGTTAAATCATGAGCGAATGAAGTTGTTGATTTTTCATCACCGTGCACGCAAAAAATTAATTTAGCTTCATTTCGAAATTTTATATCGTTAATGTAATCGTTTAAATGATTTTTATCTGCGTGACTAGAAAAGTCATAGTAGTCAATATTGCACTTAGCTTTAATTTGCATTTCATATGATTGATATCTTCTTTTTTTATCTTCTTTGAATTCAAAAATTTTTTCATCTATTAATTTTCTTCCTGGGGTTCCTTCAACTTGATATCCAACTAGAAATACAGCTGAGTTAGGATCATTTAAGAAGCTAGGAATATATTCAATAGCAGCACCTCCTTTTAACATGCCAGAGGGGGATATAATTAACCCTTGAGTTCCCTTTTTAAGTTTTCTTCTCCAATCTTCAGAAACAAATCTAGCTTTTCTCACAGCTGACTTATATCTTGCGAAATCTCTAAATGAATCAGGGAATTGTGAATATTCAGTTAAAATCTTTCTAGCTAGTCCATCAACGAATATATCACTTTTAAAATTATATTTTTCTAATGTCATTAGGATTTCTTGCGAACGCGCAACACCAAAAGCAGGGACAAGAACATTTCCACCGTTTTCTATTGTGTTTAGGGCATCATTAATAAATGTTTTTTCTAAATCTATCCTTAATGGATGTTCTTTTAAAGAATATGTGGATTCTATTATTAAGATATCGATCTCAGGTAATTCAATAGGTTTAGCGGGAGAGACTAGGTTCGTTTCTTGAGTATTGATGTCACCTGTATAGAGGATTCTCCTGTTATCTACTTCGATTAACATTGATACACTCCCGGGGATGTGTCCTGCGTCAAAAAAGGTAATATAGAAATTCTCATCAATTTTCTGACGCACTTTATTTTTTAAAAATAACGCATTTTTTCTTGTCTTTTGTAGGTCCCTATATCCAAAGGGGTATGGATAATTAGAGATTCTAATCATGTCTTCTAGTAGTATTTCTGAAATTCTTAGTGTTAAAGGATTAGTAAATAAAGGAACTTCTTTTTTTTTAAATAATAACGGTAAACCTCCCGAGTGATCTATGTGACAATGAGATAACGCAACAGCTTTAAGTTTATTAATATCCCCGTTAGAAGGTAATCTGTCCTCATTTGTAAATCTTACACCATAATCTAGAATACATTGTATTCCATTTTTTGATTCAATTAGGATTGCTGAACGCCCTATTTCTCTGCATCCACCGAGGAATTTTATTATTGGCATTAATATCTTCTTTTTGGTTTAAAAATATATAATATCACTATTGAATAGATTAAGTTAGTATAAAGCTTCAGAGAATTTCAATTTTCTGATTATTTAAAAAAAAAGAATGGTTAGATTATTTTCTTTATGGAATTTGTCAATAAAGCAATAACATTATTTACATTTTTACCAAAAATCTCTAAGATCTCATTCCAAGTAACAGGAACTTCGTCGTCTTTCCAACAGTCATAATCTGTAGACATTGCTACCGCAGCGTATGGAATTCCTGCTTCGTTTGCTAAAATTGTTTCAGGGGCTATACTCATATTTATTACATCAGCACCCCAGATTCTAAACATTTCAGATTCAGCTCTAGTTGAAAATCTAGGCCCTTCGATGGTAACAACAGTTCCCTTTTCATGATATTTGAGATTAAGTTCCTTAGCAGTTTCAATAAGAATCCCTCTTAAATCTTGCGAATAAGGATAAGCCATGGCAGTGTGTTTAGCATCACTAGGAGGAAACTCATCAAAAAAACTTACTTTACGTAGTCTTGTAAAATCAATAAATTGATCAAGAATGACAAAATCGCCTCTTCCTATTTCTTCTCTCAAACTACCGCAAGCTGTTGTGGCTAAGATATGAGTACACCCTTGATCTTTCAATGCTTGTATGTTAGCTCTATAATTTACATGCGTTGGAGGTATGGTATGTTCTTGTCCATGTCTTGCTAAGAGAACAACCTCAACATCATTTATTTTGCCTAACTTTAGAGGTGAAGTTGGTTTTCCATATTGAGTATTAACTTCAATTTCGTTTACATCTTTTAAAATATCTGGATTATCTAATCCAGAACCACCAATTATTCCAATTTTAACCATTACAGTCACTATGTCGAGTTCTTAAATTATAATATATATAATATTTAAAATTGCTCAAATTTTATTTTATTTTGTTTTACAAAAATAAAAACAATGTGAATTTATTTTGAAAGGAAAAGAAACTTCAGTTGATTTAGCAATAATAGGGGGGACTGGTTCTGATCTCTCTCTTGAAAATATAGAGGAAGTAAAAGTCTACACTCCTTTTGGTAATACTTCAGCGCAAATAACTGTAGGAGACTTTAAGGGTAAAAAAGTTGCTTATATTCCTCGGCATGGTATAGATCATTCAATTCCACCTCATAAAATAAATTTCAGAGCAAATATATGGGCTATTAAAAAATTAGGGGCAAAATTTATTATATCTCCATCAGCGGTCGGATCCTTGCAAAAATCGCATAAAAAAGGGAAATTTATCTTAGTTGACCAATATATAGATAGAACAAAAAAAAGAGTCGAATCATTTTATGAAGGAGGTCAATTATGTCATATTGGACAAGCTGATCCTTACTGTGAATATTTAAATACACTTTTCTTTGAAACTGGAAAAGAATTGAAGTTGGATATTCAAAATGGAGGAGTTTAC
>JBHLLM010000448.1:0-2976 GCA_048885575.1 Candidatus Hermodarchaeota archaeon | reverse complement strand
AAAGGAATTGTAAAGGATATAATTGGAAAAGGGGGTGCGAAAACTAAATTAGAGGAGAAAAGGTTGAATGTTATTGGACATAAACTTTTTGCAGCACCTATAGCAGTTCGAGTAATTTCATATATAGACCATACTGATGGATATCCAACCATGATTCCTACTATCCAACTTCAAGCGGCAGACCACAATAGATTAGTATTTCCTCCATCGGTCCTTAAAGAAGATTTATATAAAATTCCAGTAGATTCAAAAGTAGCTGTGTTTGGCATGAACTTTGATTTTTATAATCAAGTAGTTAAAGGAACTTTCACTGGGTTTAAAAGATTTAGAGGAATTAATTTCGGAGTCATCGAAATTGAAGAGATCTATAATAGTACTCCTCCAGTTCCAAGAGTGATTTATCCGAAAGTAGAGTCTGTGCCAAAGGTTACTGAATTCCACTTATAACCTGAATTTTATATAGATAATATGTTAGGAGATTATTCTCATGCCAAAAGAAAAAATGAACATCTTATTTATAATAACGGATCAGCAGCGCGCTGACATGATGGGCTGCTCTGGTAATAAAATAATTAAAACTCCTAACTTAGATAAATTGGCAAGCCAGAGTATAAGATTTTCAAATGCGTTCTGTACCAATCCAATGTGTATGCCAAATAGAGCTACTCTACTCACTGGTTATTACCCAAATGTTCATGGGGTACGTAGCAATGGAATAAATCTGCCTTTGAATATTCCCACTATAACCCAAACGCTTGTAAATAGTGGTTATCATACGATTAATGTGGGTAAAATGCATTACAACATTTGGGTAATGCCTTACGATCCAAAAGATGTATCAGCTGAAAATTTTGATGATTGGAACGTTGAGAAACCAAATAGAAATCACTTAAGTCATGGCAATTTTCCTATTCCATATTATGGTTTTGAAGAATGCGATTTGGTATTAGGACATTCTTCTGCTTGCTTAGGTCATTATTACGATTGGCTTAAAAAAAAAGCTCCAAAAATAGCTAAAAGCGTTAGAGAACAATTCTATAAAGATATTCCAATATTTAACCTATTCAATGATAATTTTATACCCGAAGAACTATACAACACTACATATATTAAAAATCATACTATATCGTTCCTAGAAAGATATTCTGAGGGTAATTATAACGATAAGCCGTTTTTTTTACACTGCTCATTTCCAGATCCGCATCACCCTGTAAGCCCCCCTGGTAAATACAGAGAAATGTATAATCCTGATGATATAGAATTACCCTCTAATTTCTACGATTTAGAAAACTTGTATACGCATCCATATCTAAAAACGCATTTGGAAAATCCACCATTTAGACCCGCTTTATTAAGGGAAGAAACCGAGGAAAATATTAAACGATTTACAGCTCTAAATTATGGTGCTGTTTCTCTAATTGATGACTCTGTTGGTAAAATCTTAGCTTCTTTAGAAAAATTAGGTCTTTCACAAAATACCATGGTAATTTTTACCTCAGACCACGGAGATTATATGGGATCTCATGGTTTATGTTTAAAAGGTCCCTCTCCCTTTAATGACACACTTCAAATACCCTTAATATGGAAAGTTCCTGGAATTACTCATCCGGGAGTTACAGATGCACTAATCAGTTCCGTTGATATTCCAAAGACTATTCTCGACCTATTAAATATCAAAGAACGATATAGACCCCCAGGTATGCAAGGATATAATATGAAATCTGTCTTGGAGGATCCAACAAATGAAATACGTGACTGCCTTCTTATCACAGAAGATGAAGAAGTTGGACCCAAGGGACCTTTATATACTCGCGTTTCTCATCTTATTACTAAAAACTATAAAATTTCCAAATTTGCTGAATTACCCGGATATGGTGATATTTATGACAGAAGAAATGATAAAGGAGAATTAAACAATCTTTGGGAAAAAGATAAAGACTTAAGATTTGAATTAACTGATAAGCTACTTCATGAATATATGATAACTCGAAGTAGATTTCCAACAAGACAGGGTGGTACTTAACTCAATGATTTGGAAAACTAAAATTACTCAACTATTAAAACTTCAATATCCATTAGTAATGGGAGCTTTTGGTGGTTGGGGGAAGGCTGAATTCGCATCTGCTTTTTCAAATGCGGGAGGATTGGGAATTATTGCTGCATTAAACTTCCCAAATCCGGAAGATTTCAAGAAAGATATACAAAAGATGAAATCTTTAACTACAAAATCCTTTGGAATTAATCTTTCGCTACCTCATCATGTCTTAAGTGATAGCAAGGAGGGTAAAAAAATAAAAATTAGGTATTTGGATTATGTTGATATCGCTCTCAATGAAAATTGTAGTATATTTACAACTTCTGGATATAAAGCTTCGTTCATTGGGAGAAGAGTTCAAGAAGCGGGAGGTCTTTGGTTTCACAAATGCGTCTTAATCAAACATGCTATTTCCGTAGAAAAAGAAGGTGCAGATGGGGTAACTTTAGTTGGGTTAGAAGGAACTGGTTTTAAAAATCCTCTAACAAACACTACTCTAGTAAATATAACAATGGCTAAGAAAATGCTTAAAATTCCGATCATTGCTGCTGGGGGCATTGGTGACGCACGAGGTTTTTTAAGTGCTCTAGCGCTGGGAGCTGACGCTGTATGTTTGGGTACAGCTTTAATGGCTACTAATGAATGTCCCGTACCGACGCAAATTAAGGAAAAGTGGCTTCAAACAGATATCTTTGAACAGTCATTTCACGACAAGATATACAAATATAATGTAAGGAATTTTATGGCACCCTCTACGGCGATAGGCCATTTTAAGAAGCTGTGTACAGTTCAAACTTTAGTAGATGAAATAATTATGGGGGCAACGAAAATATTAGACTCTTGGGGATTTGATCATAATGAGCTTACCACGCTTAATACATAAAAAGTTCACATTCACTTTTAGAAATTAACTGAAAACTTTTTCTTTCCTCACGAATCTA
>JBHLLM010000447.1:0-2976 GCA_048885575.1 Candidatus Hermodarchaeota archaeon | reverse complement strand
TAACCCATTCAATTATTAATAGGGGCTCTCTCAACGTTCCGGTTATCGGGTATAAATCTTGTCCAAGCATCTTTACTTTTCTCTCTCCATTTTTAAATTTTAACAGCTAACTTTAATCTAGAATTTCTTGTAAAACTAAATCAAACCCCGAGAATATTGTTTCTCTAAATCTATCAACGATGTCGATGTTAAGGAGTAAACTTTTATAGGTTTTTAAGAATTGATTTTTCACTTTTTGAAGGAATATTTCCAAGCTTTTCATATTTTTTTTGACAAATAATACAAACAGAAATTGGGATTTTAGGTCTTCTTCATATTCAAGGAGAATAGTAAAATCACCAGATTTTATCGTTTTAATTCTGTTCTGATAAGTTTTTGTTATTTCATCAAATACATCGCTAATACCTACAATCCCGATAGAATTTATTTTAGTGTTCTCTCTAATATTGTAATGGCTTTCTGAACTTTCAGTGAGACTTCTTGTATTGATAAAATCATGAGAATAAAGCTCAAATAAATTCCTTGCATCAACAATATAGAGTTTTAAAAGATTACTTTTCCAATTAAATTCAAGCACACCAGGGAATTTAAATGTTCCAAGGAATATTATCATTAATCCTAGATTTACTACATAACTTCCGATAAAATAGAAGATCTCTTTGATCTCGAATAAGATAGGTATATGAGGTAAACCTGATCCAAAAAGCATACCGATTAAAAATATTATTTCTCCTAGTAAAGTCATCAATAAACGTGTTCGTACCGTTCCTGAAGTAAGTCTGACTACATTCATTTGAAAATAGAGGAAATATCCGCCTCCTATCATACCTATAAGAATAGACGGAAATAAACCTATTGATGGTATAAAAAGAAATAAGAGATAAATTATACTAATACCAGAAAGCGTGCAAAGTACTTTTAATAATCTCGAATTTGTAAGATTACTAAATGGTTTTGACATTAAATGGATTAGGACTACTAATATTCCTCCTTGTAATAAAGAGACTCCAATTCTAATGATTAAATCGGTTATATGATAATCATAGATATAAAATGAACCAATTACTAAAAAAAGGTATGAAGTAGCTCCAATTCCGAACAGATTGGAAAATGCTAATAAGAATTTATTTAACCCGATTTCATCTTTTCTGTGGTTAACATATAAATATAAGAAGTATATTGCTAATTGAAAATCTAATACAATTGAAAAAATCATAGCTGGTAAATATATTTCCCTTAAGTTAACTAACATAACTGCTCATTGATGCCTTTTTATATTCTATAATGCTATTAGATTTTCTTATTTCGTAATATTCCGTAGTTCTACTGTCTCGGATTTTACAAAATAGTTAATTTATGTCATAAATAAAATAAAGTGTGAGAATTTAAAATTAATTTATCATATCATCTCAAAGGATCTGATTAAAAGTAATTGAAGCCTTAGAGTTGTTAGGTATGAATCTGTTAAAATAATTAAACTTTAACCTATTTTTTCCCCCAAACAAACCATATTTGATTAAACTTGATTTAAAAAGTAATTACAATCATCAGAAATAGGGCAGAGTGCACATTTAGGTTTATTTTTAGTGCAGATCTTATTTCCAAAATCTAAGATCGCCCAATACATATGTTTAAAGCCCGTTTTTGGTAGTATTTTGTTTAATTCTGAATTGATTGTCTCTCTTTTTAATTTTGTTTCTTGATCGCTAAAAATTCTTTGAATAAACCTTTTAATATTGACATCATAGAAAAATGTTCTTCGATTCAATCCAAAACAAGCAAAAGCATTACTCACATAATCTGCAATTCCATTCACAATTTTTAATATTTCAGGATCGTCAGGGACTTTTCCATCGTATTCCGTAATGATCAATAAACTCAAATTTTTTAAGATTTTTGCCCGCTTGTTTGACAGGCCTAATCCTTTAATATCTGATTCTATTATATTGATATCCTCATTATAAATCGCGTTAAAATTTTTGTATTTTGTAAAAAAATCAGAATAAATATTTTTAACATTAACAGCAATTGTTTTTTGTAATAAGATTTCAGTAACCAAAATTTTGTAAAGAGATCTTGATTTTCTCCAAGGATAGTCGTTCTTGTTATCTTTATACCAATCTAAAATTCTTTCCCTAATCTGAATATATTTAAAATGCACTTCCATCTTATTTTTTGAAAAAGTTCTTTTTTTAATTCCTTTAAAATTCCAAAATATTACTACTCATTTAATATTAATTTCATTATATTCAAGTAAATTTTTCACTTTATTATACCTAAAATCAATTAAAAAGATATTAAACTAAAGATAGAATTTAGTAAAATTTTCATTCTTCAGTTTTTTGATAAGGTTGAAAGATTCCATTCTTTATTAGGCGAGTAATAGTGTCGAAATCATTTGGGCTACAGGTATTTTCAGGGAGGAGGTAAAGTGAATAAAAATACTTAGAATTAGTTTCTGCTAAAAAATTTAATGCCTTTTCAACCATAGATTTTTCATTCTGGCTTAATTTTATTTTATATGTTGACGATAGATTTACTGATAACGGATAGAGAAAAGAGGTATTAAGATGATGTTCCACTAGTCTATTTATCGCTTGAAAGGGCTTCAGGATTCCAGTAAATTTGTCAATTTCTTTACCAAAGTACTTGAAAATATCGTAGGATAAAGAATCAATATCGTAAATAAAGTTTTCAGAGGGTTTTTGCTTCATGATAACTATTAATCTTAAATTTACAAATTCTGTCATTATTATTATTGAATTTTTATACTCAATCTTTACTGTTTTCGTACCTTTTGCCTCATCGATAACCTCATCTCCGAAATTGTGTATAGCTTGTAAGAAGCCTGAAATTAGAGTTGTGTCTAATTCTTTAGCGTTATTGAAAGAATTTGAATAAAGATCAATGCCCGACTTTCTATCAAGAACAATAACATATTGAAGGTTCATGAGATCAGAGCATTTTTCTAAAATT
>JBHLLM010000446.1:0-2978 GCA_048885575.1 Candidatus Hermodarchaeota archaeon | reverse complement strand
ATAAGTTTAATAGAACAAGAGGATGGAATCACAACTCCACTATACCAGAAGCTAGGGGTGAATCTTGACCAATTATTAATTGATTTGAAATTAGAGTTGGAAAGAATCCCAAAAATTACTGGTTCTGGTGCTACAGAAGTTGTATTAAGTTCTAATGCTAGCAAACTTTTTAATCTTGCTTGGAAAGAAGCGGAAATGTTGAGAGATCAATTTTTAAGTACAGAGCATATAATTTTAGCTTTAACTCAGTTCCAATCAAAACCAATAATTGATCTCATGAATAAGTATGGAATAACAAAGGATAGAATTATGCAAGCTTTAACTAGCGTTCGAGGAAATCAGACGATAACTGATCAAGATCCTGAAGGAAAATATCAATCCATTAAAAAATACAGTAGAAATCTTACGGACTTAGCTCGAACAGGAAAAATTGATCCTGTTATAGGAAGAGATGACGAAATACGACGGGTAATGCACATTTTATCTCGAAGAACTAAGAATAATCCCGTATTGATAGGAGAGGCAGGCGTAGGTAAAACTGCAATTGTAGAAGGCTTAGCCCAACGAATCGCAAATAACGATGTCCCGGGTGCTTTAAAAGACAAGGATTTAGTCTCATTAGATTTAGCGGCAATGATAGCTGGAGCTAAATATCGTGGCGAATTTGAGGATAGATTAAAAGCTTTTATTAAAGAAATAGAAAAGGGTGCGGGGAAATATATCTTGTTCATCGATGAATTACATACATTGGTTGGAGCGGGGGCTGCTCAAGGTGCTATTGACGCGTCTAATATGTTAAAACCTGCACTTGCCCGAGGGGAATTAAGAGCAATTGGAGCAACGACATTGGATGAATACCGTAAATATATAGAGAAAGACGCTGCTTTAACTAGAAGATTCCAAACGGTTTTCATTACGGAACCGAGCGTGGAAGATTCAATAGCTATTTTACGGGGATTAAAAGAAAAGTACGAAATTCACCACGGTGTTCGCATTACGGATTCTGCTATAATCGCAGCTGTAACATTATCACATAGATATATAGCTGATAGGTTCTTACCAGACAAGGCAATCGATCTAATGGACGAAGCTGCCTCACGATTAAGAATAGAAATTGATAGTATGCCTACTGAAATTGATGAAATTGAAAGGAAAATCATTCAATTGGAAATTCAGAAAGAAGCTTTAAAAAAAGAGAGTGACAAATCAATTCAAGAGAAAATGAAGAAACTTGACGAGGAATTACATAATTTGCAAGAAGAAAGCGATAAACTCAAGATTCAATGGAAGAATGAGAAAGAAATAATATCAAAAATAAATGAAATTAAGAAAAAGATGGAACAAACTAAATTAGAAGCTGAAAAGGCAGAAAAAAGAGGAGACTTAGGCAAAGCAGCGGAACTGACTTACGGAGTTTTGAATCAATTGAAGAAAGACTTAGAAAAAAATAATGCAAATCTCGCTAATATTCAAAAAAATAAAACCATGTTGAAACAAGAAGTTGATAAAGAAGATATTGCAAAAATCATATCTCAATGGACCGGAATTCCCGTTTCAAGAATGCTTGAAGGTGAACGCGAGAAACTGTTGAAAATGGAAAGTCGCCTTAGAGAACGAGTTATTGGCCAGGATCAAGCTTTAATAAAAATATCAAACGCAATTAGGAGAGCCAGAGCCGGAATACAAGATCCAAATAGACCCATAGGATCTTTTATTTTTATGGGACCAACAGGAGTTGGAAAAACAGAGACAGCTAAAGCCTTGGCTGAATTTTTATTTGATGACGAAAATGCCATGGTGAGAATTGACATGTCTGAATTTATGGAAAGGCACAGCGTTGCTCGCTTAATAGGAGCACCTCCAGGATATGTTGGCTATGATGAAGGAGGCTACCTCACTGAAGCAGTAAGGAGAAGACCATATTCCGTCTTGTTATTTGACGAGGTAGAAAAAGCTCACTCCGATGTTTTTAATATCCTCCTACAAATTTTAGACGATGGGCGATTAACAGATGGACACGGAAGAACTGTGGATTTCAAGAATACAATAATTATCATGACAAGTAATGTTGGTAGCCAATTCATTTTAGAAGCTCGTGGTCGAGATGAGGAAAAGAATTTAGAGATGCTCCAAAACACTTTAAAACAGTACTTTAAACCTGAATTCTTAAATAGGATTGATGAGATCATCGTATTCAATTTCCTACACAAGGATCAGATCAGCAATATCGTTGATATTCAAATAAAACAATTAAATAAAACACTCACTGAACATAAAATTCAATTGGAATTAACTGAGAATGTGAAAGGTTTTCTTGCTGAAAAAGGTTTCGATCCCGATTTCGGTGCCCGACCACTGAAACGCGCGATTCAGAATTACATACAGAACCCATTATCTCTTGAAATATTAGAAGGTAATTTTCTTGATGGAGATATAATCAGAGTTGATATTGATAATCAGAGTAGAATTAAATTTGAGAAAATAGGACAATTAAATAATCAATAAAAATAAAGATGATGAATTTATTTCTCATGATTAATAATTTCTTGACTATCCTTACCTGAATTTTTGAATTTAGAATCTAAACTTAAAATTTTTATAACACTTACGATTAAATGAGATATGGAGAACTCTGACTTTAATAATACATTTACTGAAGAAACTTCTAAAATACTACCTACAGACCAAGAGAAGTTTGTAAGTTTTATCTTTTTACTAATTGGTCAGCTAATTTCGCTTTTTGGCTCTTCAATCGTTATGTTTGCAATAATCTGGTGGATTACTGTTGAAACTGAAAGTGCTCCAATATTATCAATCTTCTCCTTTCTAAGTTTCGCTCCATATTTACTTTTAGTTCCCTTTACTGGTGTTTATGTCGATCGATGGAATAAGAAGAAGATAGTTATTCTCTCTGATTTTTTCCAAGCAATCTCTACATTAGGATTAATAATTGTTTTTATAGTTGGGGGATTCAATAT
>JBHLLM010000445.1:0-2985 GCA_048885575.1 Candidatus Hermodarchaeota archaeon | reverse complement strand
CATAATACTTAAACCATTTTTATTTATTCTTCGTCTATCTATTATTGAAATTCGGTTTTAAATCGTATATATATTGTCAAAGTTGTAAAAAATAAAAAAGATTAATTATATAAAAACATATGCTTATGGATTATGGCTATTTCTCCTTAAATAGATACAATTTCTGTTAAAATAATAAACTGAGCTCAAAAATCGAAGTTTTACACATTTTTTCTCCAAAATTGAGGAGTTCATTTAAATACCCACTAATTTTTTCCTCAAAATTGGGGAATAAAGCTTAAATTTCATATCAATCATAGAATATTAAATGTCTATGACATTTTAATTAAGTTTAAGATTAAAAACAAAAATCTAGGGTGGGGTTAAGTTATTTTAGTCTATTAAAAAATTCAAAATCTTGATTTTAATAGACAGAGAGAATTTTTAGGGGGCAAAATTTTACTCTTACAAAATCTTGTAGATTATATCATCTAATTTTCGTTTAGGTACATGCATTTCGTTTCCTTCTTTCCAGTACTGAAAAGAATCTTTATAAGGTTCCATTTTGGAAGTTTCATCTGGAAACCCTAAACTAATTACGTGTTTAATCTCGTAATTTTTAGGTATCTCTAGTAATGCTCTAATTTTATTTCCATTGATATTACCCATCCAACAACAGCCTAATCCAAAACTCACTGCCCCTAGCAAAATGTTCTCAACAGCAGCTCCTATATCATAATCATAATAAGATTTCTTAATATCCGTGTTTACAATAACTATAATATACGCTGTTGGTTCTCTCCCACTTTCAGGAGTTCTTTCGTCTTTCGGGAGAGAAGAAGCCCATTTTACTAAGGGAAATATTTTCTTCCTCATAGCGGGACTTTCTACAATAACATATTCAACACATTGAATATTTCTACCTGCAGGTGCTATTCGAGCATAATCGATTAACTTCTTCAATATTTCGCTAGGAATGAAATCCTGCTTAAATCTTCTAATTGTTCTTCTTTTATATATTGCTTCTTCAATATCCATCTTTAAAGCATTTACTTTTTTTCTAATCTTGATTTTATCACAGACTCTGCTATGTCATAGAAAGCATATTCGACATTTTTTCCCGTCATAGCAGAGGTTTCTATGTATTTAAGATTTAGTTCCTTAGCTAAAGCTAAAGCTTCAACTAATTTAACTTTTCGCACATCTGTAAGATCGCTTTTATTACCAAAAATATATCCTATCATTGGGTGATGATGTTTTTCCATATTTTTCATAACATCACTGTACCAATTTTTAATACTGGTATAAGAGATTCTGTTAGTTAGATCAAAAATAAGTAGAATTGCCTCTGAGCCCTGATAGAAGTGTCTCCTCATCGTTTGGAATTTATTTTGGCCAGCAATATCCCATAATATTGTTTCTATCACCTTATCATTCGCACGAATGATTTTTTCGGTAATACTGACTCCTAGTGTTGGAACGTATGTTCTTAAAAAAGCATTATCGGTAAATCGTAAAATTATTGAGGTTTTTCCGACTCCAGGATCACCTACCACAACGAGTTTGAACCGATAATCAACAACTTTATCGTCCCTCACTATTATTTCGGGAAATTCTTGTGAAGGGGGGTGGGAAATTTCTTTAGCTCTAAAATCGTCTAATAATTGACCTACGCTTATTCTAAGAAACTTAATCTCTTCAAAAATTTTTTCGCGCCTAGCCTTACTTTTTTCGAGCTCTATTATATTTCTCGCAGTTTCATCAAACGGAGCCTTAAGATAGCTTATATATTTATAAAAAACAACATCATCAGCTTCTTTAAATAAAAAAGTAATTGCTGAACGCGCAAATCCGCCTCTTTTACTTTTATCTTCTCTTTCTATGTATTTTATTAATCCTTTTAGCTTTAACGAGGGGAACGGAATTATTAATAAAGAGTTTGGTACCGATCCTTGATCTCCTGTGAGAATTGTGACAGTTTTAATTCCTACAAGCAGTCTTATCGATTCTGGTAAATTTGAAGGGTACCAATGGATAGGATCTGGTCCTAACTCATCGTCTATATCCGTGTAAATTACAGCGTCAATTAATTTCCTCATATTCTAAAATTTTAGAAATTCTTACTCTTTTATTTCCATTCGAAGGGTAATAAATATCTAAAAAATTAAAATTATTTATACTTGAGTTATTCCAAAAATTAGCTGGAAATTTGGTAACTGATGAGTTTCTAATCGTTCTAAAACTTATAATTCAGTATAAGTTTTTTATATATAATCTTTTTTTTTTTAACCATTTTGTATAAAACTTATATACAAGAATGTATAATATTAATTTATCATATATAGAGGGTAAACTCAAAATGCTTATGCTTTCTGATTTAGATTATATGAATGCAATTCGGGCTATGATAATTGCTGTTTTTATACCATTTATACTCGGATTATTTTTTATTTTCCAAGCAAGAAGAACAAAAGCTAAGCTTCTTTTTTATTTCGGTATAGCGGTATTTATAACTTTCTTCACTGGATTATGGACTTTGGATTTTATAACTATCCTTCTAACAGGACATAATATGGATGGTCAACTGTATCATTTCCTAATAAGAACTACTCCACCTATTAGTTTTTTTCTCATGAGTTATATCGTAGCTGAAATATTAACGCCAAAGAAAAAGTGGTATTTTATATCTATAACTCTAGCTTTAAATGTTCTTTACTTATTAGATCTTTATATATTTGTTTGGACGCCTGTAATTACTATATATCCTGAAGATATTGGGCTTTTACCAGGGGCAAGATTTTTGATATCAATGCATCGTTCAGCGTTTGCTGACAGGTGGTGGATTTTCTCATGGACTATTTCTATAGCTGCCGGATTAGGAATTCTATACAAAAATATTGGGATGAAAGGTATAATTAGAAAGAAGTATTTCTTCTTATCTTCAAGTTTTATTATAATAGGTGTTTTAGAACTGATTAGGCCATCCTTACCTACTTGGTTTGGTAT
>JBHLLM010000444.1:0-2992 GCA_048885575.1 Candidatus Hermodarchaeota archaeon | reverse complement strand
CCTAATAACATATTGTTATACTATTTTTGAATTTTTTAATTGCGTTGTTTTCTAAATATAAGACTTATTGTAATTTATAATTATTTAATCAAAATAATTCAATAAAAGAAAAGAAAGAATTAGATTCTATAAATAGGATAAAATTTCTTCTCTAGATATGCAATAAAGTAGTCAGGATTTAGGTCTTCTCCGGTAACTCTTTTAACAAGATCTCTTGCTCGATAGATTCTACCATATTGATGAATATTTTCTCTTAAAAATGCCAATAAGTTAGAGAAGTTGCCTTTTTCGTATTCTTCTGGCAATGTAGGATGTTTTTTAAGGGCAGTGTTATAAAATTGAGCACCATATAGATTTCCTAAGAAGTAAGTCGGAAAATACCCAAAAGCACCTCCAGACCAGTGAACATCCTGTAAAACACCAACAGAATTCGTAGGAGGTGTTATTCCGAGGATTACCTCCATTTTTTCATTCCATAATTCTGGTAATTCACTAACTTGAACATTACCTTCTATGATATCTCTTTCCAATTCAAACCGGAGAATAATATGCATACCATAAGTAACTTCGTCAGCTTCGACACGAATTAAAGAAGGCTGCACTGTGTTAACACTACGATAAAAGTCCTCAACAGTTTTATTTTTTAAATTGTTTGGAAAACTATTTTTAAGTTTAGGATACCAATATTTCCAAAATTCTAAACTCCGCCCAACCATATTTTCCCACATACGAGATTGGCTTTCGTGAATTCCCATTGAAAATCCTGTTGCTAAAACGGAATCGTGAATTTGGTCCATTAGTCCCATTTCATATAAGGCATGACCACACTCATGAATCGAGCCAAAAATGCATGATGAAAAGAAATCTTCGTTGATTCGAGTTGTAAATCTAGTATCCGATGAAGACAAGGATGTTGTAAATGGATGTGCTGATTTGTCTTGGCGCCCTTTATTAAAATCGTAATTCAGTCCCTTTATTACTTCAATACTAAAATCCCATTGTTTATCTTTATCCCATTTTTGCTTAAGAATTGAAAAATCAGGTTTATCACTTGAACTCTCTAATTTTTCAATTATACGATTAAGATTCTGCTTTGACTTGCTGAAAATTTTAGAAATCCACTCATATGTCGCTCCCGGTTCGTAGAGATCAATAAGAGTAGAGTAGGGATCCGGATGAGTATCTAATTTCTCTGCAACTTGAATTTGGAGCCCGATCATTTTTTCTAAAAGGGGCTGAAAAATAGAAAAATTATTTTTTTCTCGTGCTTCTACCCATTTTATATGACCAAGCGATGCTGTCTTTGAAATTTCTTGGACTAAATCGGTTGGTAATTTAACTTCTAGCTCATAATCTCTCTTTGCTTCGCGTAAAGTGGCATTATCAATTAAGTTTAAATCTGTTAACTTCTCAGCTTTCTTTATTAATTTTCCAATTTTATCGGAAATCAGTCTTTCGTGAATTATTTTACTTAAGAGAGCACTTTGCTCAGCCCTCCCTCCAAACGACCCCTTAGGTAAATTAACTTGTTCATCCCATCCCAGTAAAGAATGAATATAATTAAGACGGGTAATTTCGATAAATTCTTTTTTAAGTTCCTCAATAGCATTCATATTTCTTAACCTTCGATTTTATGTTAATTTCATTTCATATAAGCGATTTTAATATAGATAAATAAAAAAGATTTGCTTTTGTCGAGAAAGAACTAATTTTTGAAAGAATTAAAAAATCAATAGAATTTTTATGATCGATCGTGCTTTACAAATACATCGGCTGCTAATTTAAGGTCCTCAATAGTGAGAGGTCTCGCTAAGGTTTTTTGGAGTTCATTTAAAAGTTGCTCACACAAGTTTAAAGTTAACGAACTACCTTGCTTTTTGATAAGTCGTTGGAGCATAAATGGAAAATCTTCATTTTTCTCCTCAACAATTTCTAATATTGGGCGTTTTTCTTTGGGAATAACTTTATCAATATCAAGTGTAATATCTTCTTTGTCTATTTCTTCCCCTTCTGATGATTCAGCTGTTGAAAATAACATTAAATCTTCTGTTTTTTGCTTTATTTTAACAGGGAATTTAGGTATTTCTATCGGAGGTGCTTGAATTAGCGTCTTAATTTTAGGTAAGGGTTGTACTTGAATTCTTCTAGTAAATTGAATTTTCCCTGGTGATTCAAATTTCTTTTTTGCTTCATTTTCTCTTCTAATTTTAGCTTGTTCGTCCACTTTTAGTTGCAAACTCTCTATTTTATTCTTAAGAGTATTCATATAAGTGAAATCCTGATACTCATTAGATATTTTTATTAATTCCTTATACTTTGATATTGCAAGAACAAAATTTTCTTCACTTTCTACAATTTTAGCTTCATTAAACAATTCTGTGAAGTTATGAGGGAGTAACTTTTTCAGATTTAGAACTTCAGAAATTAAATTTTTAATCTGTTCTTTCGCACCTGGATCAATTAATGATATTTCTTTAATATCTGAAATGTTTAATTCATTCTTGATAACTTTTATATCTTCTTTTCTAACCAAATCACGTTTATTACCTATAATGAGGAGTTTGGAGAATTTACTTTCTTGTTTTTGCAATTCAAGGAAGTGATTAATTACCCGCAGATGATAATTAGATAAGTCGAAAAGGAGAATTACCAAATCTGATCCTTGGATGAATTTCGACCATAAAAGCGAGGAGTTATCTTTAAGTTCAAAATCCCATAAATCAAATTTTAGATTGCCTATAACATATGGCGAGGCTCTTGCAAAATTCATGATGGGACGCGCTCCGTTAGTCTTAAACATGTTAAATAGCATTGTTTTTCCTGAATTATAGGGTCCAACAATAGTAATTTTAGAATGTAATTTATATTGCTGTTCTCGTAAGAAATCTACAAACTCTCGTTTAAGGTTAGGAGTGGAATTTATATCGTCTGGAGTTGGAAATAATTCGTTAAATTTCTCAATAGTACTTTCTATAATCGGATCGATATATTC
>JBHLLM010000443.1:0-3003 GCA_048885575.1 Candidatus Hermodarchaeota archaeon | reverse complement strand
AGATTCTTAATTAGGGGGTTATATGCCTTATTATATACGTTTTCAAATACAAACTCGAAATTATCTATTGGTTGATGGAAGTGGAAAACTATTGGTAGGTAAATCTCTTTTTCGGGCATAAGTAGAAAATGGAAATTATTTTATATAACAAAATTATGCTTTAATGAATTTAAATTTCTTTGCAAACATTATTAATAAAAAGGAATGCTTTATTCAGATGGTTTTAAACTATTTGTTTTGGTAAAATCTTTAATTATAATTAAAACTTAAAGACTATTATGAGAAAGTATTTTGATAAAAATTTATTCCAACAGGTATTTAACTCAAATGAATTTAAAGGATGGCTACTTTCAAAAAGATGGTTTGGAGATAAATCCTTATTATCAAATTTATCGTTTTATGTTTCAATAAAATATTTCAACATCATTTCAGACATAATTTTATTAACAATTATCGAGATTTCCTCTCAAGATTATACTAAATCATATTTCCTCCCTGTAATAATTTACGAGAAAATTCAAGATATTCTTGAACCAAAAGAAAACACAAGACCAAATATTGTTAAATTAACTGAGAATACATTTAGCAAAATAGTTGCCTTAAATGTTCATGACAATCAAAACGAAAAAGTATTATACATTAACCTTCTCGAAGCGGAATATTGCGTTTTATTTTGGAAAAAGGTGCTTTTTGATAAAAAAGTTACAGAAATCTTTCCTAACATGTCTATGGAACTTACCCTATATTCTGAACAATTTGAAGACGAAATTAATTTATCCAAAGTTCGTAACCTTATTGAAGCTAGTTTATATCCTGACAGATATGAATATGGACTAGAACAACTAGGTGGTGGTAACACTACTAACTTATTATTTCTATTACATATATCAAATAAAAAGTTCCCGCAAAAAGAACCCATTTCATATGTTTTAAAATCATATAAAGAATATTCAGGGAGTTTAGAACCAAGGAAATTATTTGTCTTAGTAAAAAATAATTTTCCTAACGCTCCAAAAATTTACGGAACTATAAAGTTACAAGGAAGAGAAACCATTGGTGTTCTCGAGGATGTCCCAAATAAGGGAAATTTAGGTGATATTTACTGGAAAGAGCTTAATCAAATGATTTTTTCCGTTTTCAGCAGAGTAAGTGATGATCTTTCCCTACTTGAAGATAAAGATAACATATCTACATACATCAAAGAATATTGTGCTGACTCACTAAAAGTTTCTGAGAAAATCGGATTCCAGATTAAGCAATTACATGAAGCATTGTTGTTACAAAATGATCAACTTTATTCAAAGCAGACTGTATTAAGTAAAGAATATTTGACCAAAAACTCTCAAAATTTAATTAATATGGTAAACAAAATCAAAAATAACATGAGTAAGGGTTCTGAGAGCGCTTTTTATAGGTCACCTAAAATAAGCTCAATACTCATTGATATCAAAGATATAATCGAAAAAATTCTTTCTGAATTTGATGTTGATCAAATAATAATACAACCGGTTCATCAGGATCTCCATTTTCAACAGATTCTTTACAATGAAATCAATGGTGATTATACTTTTTATTTTATTGATTTTGAAGGCGACCCACAACTTTCTAAAGAACAAAAAGAGCAAAAATTTCCGATTGAAAAAGATTTAGGCAGCTTTTTAAGGTCATTAAGTTACATTAAATTTAATACATTTCTCAAATTCATTGAGAAAGAATTAGTTGATAAAGAAAGATTTGAAATTCCTGCAGAATTCCTCTATAATCTTTATTTTAGAAAATCTTCGAAGATTACTGAGAAACATAAAAAATTGGAAGTTGCATTGAAACTCCTTAATTTATGGGAAAATAAGTTAATGGGTAAAATACTCGAGAAAAGTCTTAACCTAAATTTTCCATTAATTAATTATTATACTATAGAAAGAGTATTACACGAATTAGATTATGAATTACTCTTCAGACCAAGTAATATTATCATTCCAATTCTTGGTTTAAAAGAAATTATTGATAAATATTAGCCTTTTTTTGAATCATTAGAATTTTTAGGAAGTTTCGCAAATTCATACGAATAATGGGAGGAGGAGATGTCTAAGTCTTTAATTTGACTTCTATACTTTTGGCGTAGACTCTTGTTTCCTTTCATTTCTTCTTCTATATAGTTAGGATCTAGTTCTTTATGCTCGAATAAACGCCATAAGAAGGCTTCAACAAACTTCTTAGGTCCAAGTTTCCTTACAACTAGTAGATTATTATATTCATCAATAATACTACTAAAATAACCTAAATTATCGCAAAAGTCAACTTTGTAAAGCTTATCCTCTTCCTTTCCATAAATTCTTGCTATATCGTTCACAAATACTCCCAGTTTGTCTCCAAAGAGTAACTGATCGCCTTCATCTAATCTTTCAATAAGATTTCGCAAGAAACTTCTTTTTACAACCACTAAATCACGATCATTTAATGATTGGAGCGCTGATTTCTGTTTTACCAAGTATTTTGAGAGCTCTAGATAATTTTTGATTAAATTAGATTTTGTAATTCCCATCCGTTTGTTCATCTTATCTAAATGATCGTTCAAATCCTCATCAATCCGGATCGTAATTACTTTTGTTGGTTTTTTTGGCGTATCGTTCTTACTCAATTACCATCAACTCTTACCAAATAAATTGTAAATTATGTATGCATTTAATTATATATGTTACTAATGTAAACAAAGTATTTTAATTATTATATTTTTAAAAAAATTGAATCAAAAATTTATGTATAATTATTATCTTTTACTTTTTTCATCTAAGAATAAAAAACTCTAATTTGTTTGAAGTTGTTTGAATGAAAAGCTCAGATTCTTAAGTAATTAAAATAATCTTAACTATTTTGTCATATTATTTTTGCTTTGATAAAAAAAAAATATTTCTTTATTTCGTTTTAAAATATTGTATTTTAAATAAATAACTTTTTGATTAAAAAGGGTAATAATTAAAAAATAATAATTTAAATAATGCTTTA
>JBHLLM010000442.1:0-3003 GCA_048885575.1 Candidatus Hermodarchaeota archaeon | reverse complement strand
TTAATTGGTATAGGTCTTACAACTAAAGGACGAGCCGCAATTAGCCTAGGCACAAGTGACACATATTTCGTGTATCTAAAACAGTTACAGGTTGATTTACATGGTGAAGGACTCGTTTTTGGGGCACCTACTGGAGACTATATGGGACTAATATGCTATAAAAATGGTTCTTTAGCAAGAGAGAAAATAAAACATTGGTTTGACCTCTCATGGAATGATTTTTCAAAAATACTTAGTAACACACCACCTGGAAACCACGGGAAAATTATGCTCCCTTATTTCTTCCCAGAAATTGTTCCGCTTGTTCTAAAACCCACTGTATACCGTTTTGGTTTCAATGAAAATGATCAACAAGGGAATGTTAGAGCAGTAATAGAAGCACAATTTTTATCTATGAAACTTCACTCTAAATGGGTATTAGAAGAACCAGAAGAAATATATGTCACGGGAGGCGCTTCTACTAACTTGGAGATTATACAAATTGCAGCAAATATATTTAATACTAAAGTTCGACAATTTGAGGTGACCGAATCTGCTGCCTTAGGAGCAGCACTTCGAAGCTCTAAATCTTATTACGATTCTAAAAAAAAAGTAATTGATTGGACAGAACTAGTAAGTCAGTATTTAGATATGCAGAAAAGTGTTGTCATAGGACCAAACAAGAAGTATTCCGAGCTATATAATGATATGCTTTTTGTTTACGATAAGTGTGAGAGTTTTATTCTTAAAAACGGAGAAGATCCAGAGCCTTATCGTGAGGCTTTCATTAAAAAGTATTTTGAAAATTGATTAAATCTCATCAGAATGTTTTAGAATGGAAATAACGGCATTAGGGTCACTTGCATTTAAAATAGTGCTTGTACTGCTTAAAATATCCACATCTAATTTCATAGCGTTATCAATATTTATTCCCCCATCAATATCAATAAGAAAATTATATTTTTCTTTATACATGTTTAAATTCTTAACTTTTTCGATTGAATGAGGTAAAAATTTCTGCCCAGAACCTCCAGGATATACAGACATTACTAATATCAGGTCAATTAAATTCAAATATGGTGTAATTTCCTTTATATCAGTATCTGGATTTATTGCAATCCCTACTTTTTTCTTCTTGTTTCTAATTTTTTCGATTAAATCTTTTTTATCTTGATTGATCTCATAATGGAATGTAAAAATCTCTACATATTCACTGATTTCATTGATGTAATCTAGGGGATTAAAGACCATCAGGTGTGCTATTAGAGGTATTTGATAAGATTCGTTCAAAACACGAAAAACATCCAAGTTTAGGTTTCTCACGGGGGTAAATTTCCCATCTGACACATCGACGTGTATATAATCAAGACCATTTAAACCTTGTATAATATCTGGGTCAAAATTATCTACTGCGTGTATTGATACTGCTACTTTTTTCATATCTATATCATGTGTAAAAATGGAGTTTTTTATTTAATCTAGTATCGCTACTTTTCCATCCTTTTGACCAATATACGCTTTTGATGCCATGTTTACAAAAAGACCGCTATCAACGACACCCGGTATCTGTAATAATTTAAGATTAAGCTCTAGTGGATTTTTTATTTTCCCAAAATCAACATCGATAATAAAATTTCCATTATCAGTAATCACTGGCCCAGCTTTTGCTTGAGCTATCCTTAATACTGGGGTACCTCCTAATTTTTCTAACTTCTTCGTAATAGGAATATGTGCTAAAGGAATTACCTCAACGGGTACTCCTTTTTTCCAATTTTCTCCTAGATATTCCGATTTTTTAGTGTAATCTGCAATAATAATTAACTCTTTTGAAGATGATGCTACAATTTTCTCTTGGACTAGGCATCCTCCACCACCCTTAATTAAATTTAAAGAGCTGTCAATTTCGTCAGCTCCGTCAATATCCAGATCTATCTCCGGATATTGGTCTAGCGAAACTAGAGTAAGCCCACTTTCAATGATTAATTGGAGGGATTGAAATGAAGTTGGAACGCATTTTAGATTTAAATTGTTATTTTGATTAATTTCCATAATTTTTTTCACTGCATATACAACTGTAGAACCACTCCCAATTCCCAAGATCATGTTCTTTTTAACATTATCTTCAACTGCCCTAAAGGCAGCGTTCTTTTTTCCAAGTTCAGTTAAACTTTTATCCATGTCTTCCACCAAAACATTACTTCTTGGACATATTGAGAATTCTGATTGCTAAATATGCTGCGTTTTCACCTCTATCTATTCCTACACAGGCAACAGGGATTCTTGGAGGCATCTGTACAATTGATAAAAGTGCATCTAATCCCCCTAATTTAGCGCTAACTGGCACTCCAATAACAGGTTTATCTGTTTTAGAAGCAACTACACCAGGTAAAGCTGCTGACAACCCAGCGACAGTGATATATACTAAGGATTGACAACTTTTTAGGTAATCATCTAATTTGTCTGGATCCCGGTGTGCAGAAATAATTTTAAGTTCATAAGGGATATTATTTTCTTTTAATACCTTTTCTGCTTTTTCATAAACATATTTATCTGATTCAGATCCAGCAATAATTGATACAATCGTATCTGCCATATTTTAACTAAATGTTCCAAAAATAAAAATTATACTAATAAATTCTTAATAATTTTTAGTTAGAATATCGAAATGAGTAATTCGATGTTTAAAGTTCCATAACTTTATCATCAAAAAGTTTAATACATTTTTGAACCTTCATCACTTACTATTAAAATTTTATTGAAAATATCTACTAAATATATTATAAAATAAGAGGAATACAAAACTATGAAAGAAGTATGGTTAATTGATTACGCACGAACAGGCTTTTCTCGGTCTAGACCAAGAGAACCCGAGAGAGATGTTTTTGGCGAAATTAGGAGCGATGAACTATTAGCTACATTATTGATGAAATTTTTCGATCAGAAATTAGCAGATAAAGGCATCGAGAAAAAGGATATTGACGAGTTTACCGTAGGAACCGCTATGGGTGTTTATGAGAATTGGAC